>CALMSM010000025.1 GCA_937872425.1 uncultured Candidatus Saccharibacteria bacterium | reverse complement strand
GCAGAAGCTAACCGCCAAGCCACTGGCCTAGAAATGATTCCCAGCGAAAACCATACATCCGGTGAGGTTCTCAAAGCTCTTGGCTCACGCCTGACAGATAAATATTCAGAAGGCTACCCAGGCATGCGTTACTACGGCGGCTGTGAATATGTGGACAAGGTAGAGAACATTGCTCGCGAGCGTGCCAAGTCACTTTTTGGGGTCTCACACGCCAACGTGCAGGCCTATTCAGGTTCGCCCGCAAACCAGGCGATTTACTTTGCGCTGGTTGACCCTGGTGACACAGTGATGGGTCTGCATCTTTACTATGGTGGGCACATGACACATGGGCTAAAAGTTAACTTTTCGGGCACGCTGTACAATTCCGTGCAGTATCATACTGGCAAAGACGGATTGCTCGACTACGAAGAAATGGCGGCAATTGCAGCAAAAGAAAAACCAAAACTTCTGATGGTTGGCGCAACCGCATACCCACGAATCTTTGACTGGAAAAAGCTTCGAGAGATTGCAGACATTGCTGGTTCATGGCTAGTCGCGGATATATCACACATCAGTGGCTTGGTCGTGGCCGGCGCGCACCCATCACCCGTTGGCATTGCTGATGTCGTTATGACTACCACGCACAAGACACTTCGTGGTCCACGCGGTGCACTCATACTGGCCAACGGCAACCCATCCAACCCGCTCAAAAAAGTCGAACGCACAGCAGAGAATATCCCGACACTAATCGACAGGGCTATTATCCCTGGCTTACAAGGCGGCCCTCACAACCACCAGACAGCTGCCATAGCCGTGGCGCTGCGTGAAGCTGCAACTCCAGAGTTTGCTGAGTACGGCAAACAAATTGTCAAAAACTCCCAGGCGTTAGCCAAAGTGTTAATTGGCAAGGGCTATCAACTGGTAACCGGGGGGACAGACAACCATCTCTTGCTGGTTGATTTAACCAACAAATCAATCAGTGGCAAAGAGGCCGAAGTAGCATTAGGCAAGGCCGGCATAACCGTTAACAAAAACACCGTACCATTCGACCCGCGCTCACCATTTGACCCAAGTGGCATCCGCCTTGGCACACCAGCGCTCACAACGCGCGGGATGAAAGAATCAGAAATGGAACAAATCGGGTTGTGGATTGATCAAGCTATTGCACATGCCAGCGACGATAAGCTCTTGGGCGGCATCCACGAACAAATCCTCGATTTAACCAAAGATTTCCCGCTTCCTGTCTAGACAGGAAGGAGTTCGGGCTCTTGCTGGAGCTCTATGCCAAACTTTGCTTGTACTGCGTCAACAATCTTTTGTTTAAACCTCAGAAGGTCTGCAGTATTTTTGGCCGCTTCGTTGATGAACACTAGCGGTTGGCTTGGCCACGTAGCCATGCCGCTCTCTTTGTCATGATAATCTTTGAAACCTGCTGCTTCAATAAGCCATGCAGCTGATACTTTGACCGTGCCATCATCCAGCACCCAATGTTTAATGCCAGGTGCGGCGGTGATTTTAGTAAAAGCGTCTTTGGTGATAATAGGATTGCCAAAAAATGATCCATTGTTTGCGACAACTGCTGGGTCAGGAAGTTTGGCGCTGCGAATAGCCACAACTGCCATGCGCAAATCTTGCACGCTGGGTTTGATAATCTCATGCTCCGCAAAATATTCACTCACTGGCTGGTAGTATGGTGGTGCCGGTCGAGATTTCGATAACTGCATGGACATCTCTGTAATAAAGAACCGCCCCCGGTCAGTAGCCCTAAATCGACTCGTTCGATAGTTAAAACCACACTCTTCCGGGTCAAGCTCTACCATTTTTCCTGATTGCAGGTCATATGCCGTCAGTGAAACTAGCACATCTGCAATCTCTCTGCCGTAGGCCCCTACGTTTTGCACTGGAGTTGCCCCTGTTGTACCGGGTATGAGGGATAGCTCAGCGATACCGCTCAGTCCCAAGTCGCAGCACCGTTCAACAACACTATCCCATGGTTCGCCTGAGGCAACAGTTACAATACTGTCTTCGCCGTCGTCCTCGACTTCAAACCCAAGCAGCTTATTAACAATCACGAGGCCAGGGAAGCCCTCATCTTTCCATATGATATTGCTGCCTGATCCAATCATTATTACTGGTATGTCGTGTTCTTGTGCCCATGCAAGCAATTCGGGTAGTTTATCAACATCCGTTAGGTCCGTTAGGTATCGAGCCGTTCCGCCAAGACCCATGGTGGAGTGCTGCGCGAGCGCTACATATTCTTGCATATGCTCTTAGTTTACCCTGATTAGTGTCGATTGGACAGCGTTTACATTTTATGATGCGCACGGTACAATCAGACCTATGAGTGAGAGCAAAGACAAACCGTTTGCAAGTTTAGGGGCCAAGCTAAAGCTTTTGCGCGAGCGCAATCAAGAGAGCCTCGAGGACGCCTCAGGTGCAGCCGAAATAGATCCTCCCATGCTTGAAGCATTTGAGAATGGGCTTGATCGTCCAGCAGAAGATATTTTGCATGTGCTTCTCCATCACTTCGATGCCAGCGAAGATTTGGCCGACGAGGTTTGGGAACTTGCTGGCTACAAAGGTTTGGGGAGTGATGAGTCAAGTGGCAAGTTTCAGCCGACGCCAGCAATGTTTGTGCTGCCTATCGATGGACGCATCCTCTATAGTGACTCAGTGCAGGTTAGTGTCAACGACAATGGTGTCACGCTCAACTTTATGCAAAATGCTGGCCCAGATGGCAAAGCCATCCCCGTGTCTCGTATTGGCATGAGCAAAGAACACGCCGAGACCATGATTAAACTCATGGCTGACTGCCTTAATCACTCTGGCCCCAAACAGCTCCGTGGCAAAAACTCTACCGACAAACAGGGGTAATCTGTTACAATAGTTTCGCTACGCACCCGTAGCTCGGTTGGCCCCACCAGGGCCGGTTTGGTAATATTTGCTCTATCCAAGCCAAACGCAATCGATCCACGAGTGAATGTGCACCTTACAATATGAGCAGAGTTCGCACCCGTAGCTCAGTTGGATAGAGCGTTGGTTTCCGGTACCAAAGGTCGCAAGTTCGAATCTTGCCGGGTGTACCAACCACAGCAGTAAGCGCCCGTAGCTCAGCGGATTAGAGTACTTGGCTTCGAACCAAGGGGTCGCAAGTTCGAATCTTGCCGGGCGCACCATATAAAGAGTCTCACGATGTGGGACTTTTTATATGGCTAAGCTCTAAGACTTGAACTTGTACAACGCCGCTGAAGCTCGCACTGTTGTCAGTAACCTTGCCCCCAAAACTCCACCCCTATATACTGGCCCTATGCGAACAAACCAAAAGGGTTTTAGCCAAGTCCTTATCATACTGTCGGCACTTTTCATTGTGGCAATTGGCGCAACATCTGTAATGGTGATGCACAAAAAAATTCAGAAATCTATGCCCAGCGTCACCGAAAGCGCAACAGTTATCGACAGTGATGGTGTAGCGAGGGATGATCAGCGCAAAGAGGATGCTGCGACACTTGCAGTAAACCTCTACAGTGCAACATCAGTACACAAGGTGATACCATCCGCTGACCAGTCAGGTCTTGATTCTTTTGCCCAGCCTAAAGGAGCCAAGCTTATCACCGACCCCTTGACGAAAAAACAATACATATACAACCAGAATCAACAAACAATGAAGCCAGGCGAGGCAACCTTCGGTCTTGGTGTGTCATGCGACAACAAAATAGCAGGTTCCAGAGGCGCTGGCCTGATTATCCAAGGCCCCAGGAGCTCTGTCGCGGTTGCAATCAAGCTTGAAGGCGATGGGTTCGCTTGCGAATCAACCCTCTAGTGTTCTAGTGGCTCCCAGAATGCTGTACTATGGTTCTACCTATGAGTATTTCTGACCTTGCCCAAGCTGAGCAAATTCTGGCAACGTATCGTCCAGCCGTCAAAGAGTTTTTGGGCAAAGATATCACACTGGCTCGTATGGCTCCGCTCATGGATGCGCTAGACAACCCACAGCGCAAACTCAAGATTATTCATGTTGCAGGCACATCGGGTAAGACGTCGACAGCGTACTATATTGCGAACATGTTGCAACTAACAGGCAATACTGTTGGCCTCACGACATCACCTCACGTAAACAGCATTCTCGAACGACTTCAAATAAATCTCAAGCCAGTCGACGAGCAGGTTTTTTGTGATGTTCTGAGCGAAGTGATTCAAAAGACAAAAAATGTAGACCCACAGCCGACCTATTACGAACTTTTGATTGCGATGGTCTATTACTATTTCGCCAAAGTAGGAGTCGATTTTGCTGTTGTAGAGACGGGACTTGGCGGTTTGCTAGACGGCACTAACATAGCTCAAAACCCCGATAAACTCTGTGTCATTACCGACATTGGCCTAGACCATACTAAGGTTCTGGGGGATACTATTCCTGAAATCGCAGCCCAAAAGGCCGGCATAATTCATGCAGAGAACCGTGTCATTATGTTCGAGCAATCGCCGGATATTATGCAAGTATTCCGCACCCGCTGTGAAGAAGTTGGCGCAACCCTCGCAAGCGTTAAACCAGATATTGTTAAAGACTTCGCATTCAGCCCGTCCTTGCCGATGTATCAACGCCGCAACTGGACTCTGGCATGGTCAACCTACCAGTATCTGGCTAACGTCTACGAGTTACCCATCATTGATACCAGCTTACTTGGGCCTTCCCGCGATGTTTTTATACCTGGCAGAATGGAGATTCTGAGCCACGAAGGCAAGACACTAGTGCTCGACGGTGCTCACAATACGCAGAAGATGACAGCATTTGCCCAGAGTTTTACCGCCCTGTACCCCGCAGAAAAACCCTGCATACTATTAAGCGTTCGCGACAAGAAAGACTTCACAGATTTAATTCAGCAGCTATTCCCGCTGGCGAGCCGGCTCATCTTAACCAGCTTCCATGTCTCCCAGGACATCGAGCACAAGAACGCCCACCTTGACGAAATCATGCAGTACTGTCACGCCAATGGGTTTGATGATGTCACCATTGAGAACAATCAGCATACTGCATTTCGGGTGCTTATGAATGACCCAAGTAATGTCAAAATCATTACAGGCTCGTTCTATCTCATCCAGCAAATCAAACAAAGAGAAAACCTATGATTCGTGCGATTGTTGCTATGGACAGCAAGCACGGGCTTGCCGACGATTCGGGCATACCGTGGCGCCTGCCCGATGACCGTAAATACTTCGAGGAGCATACAATACTTGCGAATATCATGATGGGCTACAACACCTATCTCACCCTGATTCATCCGCTGCGGAATCGTCGCAATTACGTCATCTGTGAGCCAGAAAGTATTTTACGAGAGGGGTTTAACCCTGTATATGATGTCGATTCATTCCTTGCGCACTTAGACGAAACCGAGAGCACCTGGGTTATTGGGGGCGCAGCTACATATGCGCAGACACTCAAGCATTGCACTGAGCTGTACATAACTCAATTGCAACAAGATTTCCACTGCACCAAATACTTTCCTGAGTTTACTCATCAGTTTGCCCTTGTTAGTGAGTCTGAGCTGCAAAGAAGTAGAGATTCAACCTTCACGTATCAAATCTTTCAAAGAAAGTAAGTCAAGTATTCCATATATTAAATATTTGACTTTACAAATACATACTGCTATTATTCACGTATGCAAGAGAGCATGATTAGCTACTACAAAGCACTATCCAACCAAACTCGCTTGGAGATATTCCTTCATGTGGCGGAAATGTCAGAAGGCTTTGCGCCAGAAAAGCCCAAGAAACAGTCCTGTGTGGGGGAGATATCCAAAACCCTCAAGATTCCACAACCCACTGTCTCTAACCACTTGCGAGTTCTTGAGTCGGCAGGCTTGATACAGTCAGTTCACGTTGGCACATGTTCATACCAGTACCTCACAAAGCAGGCGGCGCAGAACATTTTGAACCACGCGCAGTATTTGTTTAAGCAAGCACACAAGAATCCGTACTAGTCATGACTAATATCAAAAAACTACAGCTCATAAGTCTCATTGGTGGTATGTACTACTACACGCCTATATTTACTTTGCTGCTCCTGCAGAGAAGCATAAGCCTTGGCTTTATTGTGGCGGCACAGACTGTCTTTAGTGTGGCGATGATGCTCAGCGTTGTGCCAACGGGCTTACTCGCAGACAGGTTTGGTCAAAAACTCACTATTCAGGTGGGTTTAGCGCTTGATGCACTAGGAATGTTGTTGTTGCTATTCGTGCACAATCCCGTAGGCCTTATTATTTTCTTTGCATTACGTGGTGTTAGTGTGGGGTTCAGGAGCGGAAGCGACGAAGCGCTGCTCTACGATAGTTATGTTGATGAGCACAAGACTGCCGAAGGCTACAGTAGGTCATACGGGACTATGGTGTCCAACGATATCCTGGGCTTTGTCGTTGCGACCGCCGTCGCAGGTTTCGCAGTTGCTCTGTTCGGGGATGCTTCGTACAATCCGCTTGTTGTGGCCACTGGCCTGACGACACTCGCTGCGCTTGCAGTTGCTTCAACCCTGAAGCGAAAAACTCACCGAGTTGAGCATGACAAACGAGGTAATATGTTCGGTCAGCTCAAACAGGGGGTCAAGGTCGTTACAAAGAGCCGCACGATTACAGCACTTACCATCGCCGGGTTGCTTACGCTCAACGGGGAATACTTTTTGCGCCAAACGTATCAACCGTTTTTCCAAGACATGATGGTGCCAGCGCTATTCTTGGGCCTTGCACTATCGGCGGGCAAGCTCCTTAACTTCGCCGTTATCAGGAACGTTCACAAGCTGGAAGAGTTCCTGACGGTTGATCGCATTATTCTTTGGGTAAACTTACTGCTCGGCATTGCATTTATAGCATTCGCATTGGTTCGCTCCGTATGGGCGCTGGTGCTAGTGTTTGTGATTATCCAGGCGCTTCTGAACGCGGAGCGCCCAGTTGTATCTGATTACATTAACCAGCGCATTGGACCAGGCCAGCGTAGTACAGTTCTTTCGACAGTGTCCTTTGCGCTCAATATAGGGCAAATCGTTGCGCGCCTCGCGCTCGGCCTGTCTATCGGTCTTGTGGGCATGGGCTCTACATTTATCGTCCAAGGAGTGTACTTAGTGATTGGGTCTATAATTGGTGTCTGGTATCTTCGTCGATGTGGCTGCGTCCACCGCGTGAAACATAATCTATCGGACGTCATCGAGCAGCCAGTAACCATATAGGCATCAGGCGATGTATATTGCACCGGCAAAGCCCTTTAATGCTAGGGCTGGAGCCGTTTCGTCCGTTTGGTTTTTGCTCGCCAAGTGCTGAGCGACTGCAACGGATGTTGTATCATCCATCGGGCAGACGTCGAGGCAATCATGGACGGCCAAAACACAACTTTCCCGCCGTACTCAGTGATAAGTATCGCCAACTCCATATCTTCTGCATACAGGACATCGTCATTGCTCACTTTATTTTTAACTATGTCCCAGAGCTCCTTTGTCAGGGCAAGGTTACCACCGATCAAGGTTTCGTGCCCCAGCATCTTCTTGGTTAGCCCTTGATGTACGCCTAATTTGAGGGGCAGGAACTCCCTTAGGTACACGGGGCCACCTATGGCGCTAGCTTGAACCCCAGACTGCTGATAGTAGGCGCGAATAGTATCGAGCCAGCCATCACCCACAATAGTATCGGCATCAGTCCGGGCGATAATAGTGTTTTTGGCTGAACTAAATCCCTTGTTTCGGGCGTAGCTTATGCCTTGCTGCTTCTCATTTACCACAGTCGCCCCGTGCTGCTGCGCGATTGCTGCTGTCGCATCGGTCGAGTTATTGTCAACCACAATTAGCTCATCGCCATCTCTGAGCTGGGACTGGACCACTTTAAGGCATTCCTTAATGCGTTTAGCTTCATTAAAAGCGGGTATAACAACACTTATCAAGGGTTCATTCATGCGCTAATTGCGACCTTGCCAAGCCTATAGAATACTGCGTAAGCGAGTTTATGCGTGATTGTTACGGTTGCTACTACTAGCAAAATGCCAAAGAAGCCATTGACCCGGATGTAACTACCGAACAACAGATCCAGCGCGCCGATAAACACAAACTTCGATGTAAACATGACTAGCCACACACAAAAGAACATCAGTACTCGATACGCAAAACCCTCACGGTCTTTGAGCCAAGCAACAATTGTTTTCTTTAGCAAAAACACCAAATAGGTGAGTGCTTCCAGGGCGATGGCAGCAAGAAACATTGTCGAAAAACTTCTGGCGTAGACGATAGATGTGTAGTCGTTAAAAAATCCAAGCACAACGACGTATATGAGCGTACCAATAAATAGCTCCTGAAACAGCATCTGTTGTGGGCTGAACGAACCGTGTCTTGATTTCATACCATCATTCTAACAAAACAGAGTTAATTAAGCTTCTAAAGGCCGGGACAGCTTAGTCTAGGCTGGCCATACCAAGACGCAACTCCAAGAGTGTACAAACCACAGGCTAAACAAAAAGACTCCCAAGGAAGCCTTTGATGCCACTATTATCTGGGGGGCAATAGTGGGCTAGATGCGCCCCAGTTGTTTAGTCTGCATCTGGTTGTGATTCAGCTTTAGGATTACCAGCATTGCGTAATTTACCTAATGCTCGTATTTCAGATAAAGCGACGCTCGGCTCCAGCATACCGAGCATGCTTGCAACTTCACCGTGATTTCTTGGACGACCGATATCAAGTCCTAATCTCAACCTCATCACTTCACGTTCTTGGGGTGAGAGCAATTCAAGCTCCGCATCAACACTAGCTGGTAACTCAACCGTCTTTACTTCTACAGCATCAAATTCTGCACCTAGTGGCGGCACGAGACTTAAATGTCCACGATTTTCTGACATAACAGGATTATAACAAAAAACAGAGGTAATTACCTCTGTTTAACCATAGCTGGAATTGGAGGTCCTTAGTCTTGTCCATCGCAACTATAATTCAATCTTCGTCGAGAGTAGTAATACGATAAATAATTAGTGCTAATTTAACACCATGATAAAATATCGACATGATAAATTATGGCCACTCTATCATTGAGGACAGTCTAAGTACAGAAGAGTATGACGAGTTCAGCGATAAGCTCCAACGCTTGAATGTAGAACAGCTTAGAGAGCTAATGACTTTAGCAAATATTGAGTTCAAAAAAACAGATAATTGGGAAGTGGACGACTTCATCGCAGTTTTAGATGAGGCGTACTGGGATGAGTTTGACCAAGCTTTTGCTAAAGTAACTGGCAAATCGTTTAGTGATTTCTAAGCCAACTAAGCGTAGGGCTACACAACTGATCAATACATACAGACTATTTTAGAGTCAAAGTTTGAGGGACTTTATTCGGAATTCTTACAATCGTTCCTCTTGCTTCTAAATCAAGCTTTACGGCCATTAGGTACCAGCCTATCCTTCCATCAAACTTGTCCTGGAGATTTGTTTCTACTTGTTTTCCCAGCTCAGCGAGCGTAACTTGTTTCTCGGTTTTCAATACATCCATTATTGCGATACTCATCATATCGTATCGATATTTTAGAATATTGACACCCTTTTTACCGTCTAGGTTCAAGGTTAGAATTTTTTCGGTTTCGTCTGCCATTGATTTGATTATACCAAAAGAGTCTAGAACTAAATAACAGATACAAATTAGTGGTAATAGAACAGAAGTGTTGCTATTGGAACTAACAGGTATCTGTTTAGATATCTTTGGAGGGCCAGGAGGGACTTGAACCCTCGACACCCTGCTTAAGAGGCAGGTGCTCTAACCAGCTGAGCTACTGGCCCGTGTGAATGTAACTGCAAAATAGTAGCAAAGTACCTCTGTTTTCGCAAGGTCTAATGATAGAATGGGTGAGCATGAAGTCACTCAACGGCAAGGAATTAGCAGAGTTTATCAAGCAGCGGCAGGAGAGCACCGTTCGTAGTTTGATGCAGGGGCATCACATTGCGCCCAGGCTAGCAATCATTCGCACCAACCCAGATCCTGTAGTGGATAGCTACATGAAGCTCAAACAATCCTACGGCGATGATATAGGTGTGACCGTTGATGTGCACAATATCAAGCAAGACAAAGCTATCGCCAAAATAATCGAGCTGAATGCTGATGTCTCAGTGCACGGCATCATTGTGCAAATCCCACTCCCTGATATTTCTCAGACAAACGAAGTGCTTAATTCCGTTGCAGGCGACAAGGATGTTGATGGCTTAGCAGAGGGAACTACATTTGACCCCGCAACCCCGATGGCGATTAACTGGCTATTGGCTGGCTACAATGTAGAATTGCGCAGCAAAAACCTCGCCGTTATTGGCCATGGCAGGCTTGTTGGTAAGCCGTTGGTCAATATATGGCGCCAATCTAATCTGGAGGTCACAGTCGCAGACCGCAATACGTCCAAGGACGAACTAAAGCGTATAACCCAAAGTGCCGATGTGTTAGTTTGCGCTACAGGTGTCCCCAGTCTAATCACGGCTGATATGGTGAAGCCCGACGCGGTAATCGTGGATGCCGGTGTTGCAACCGACAGCAACGGCCTGGTGGGCGACATTGCTGAGGATGTTAGGGACCTGCCAAATATCACTATTACGCCAAAACAAGGTGGGGTAGGTCCGCTCACTGTTTGTGCATTATTCGAAAACGTTCTCCGTGCCGCTACGCAGCGGGTGCAAAAATGAAAATAGGTGTGTTTGATTCGGGTCTTGGCGGTAAGTCTGTTGCTGCGGCAATCACAGAGGCACTCCCTGACCATGTCGTACAGTATGTCCACGACAGTGAAAACGTGCCATATGGCAGCAAAACGCCGGCTAAACTACTAGAGTTAGTCACCCCCATCCTTCGGGCGATGCAAGCAGACGGCTGCGAAATCATCGTTCTCGCTTGCAATACCGTCAGCACAACTATCATAGAAGATCTTCGATTGGCGCTAGATGTGCCACTAATTGAGGTCGAGCCCATGGTACAAGAGGCAACCCAAATAACAGAGTCTGGGGTTATTGCCGTATGCGCCACGCCAACAACACTTATGAGCAAGCGTTACGCCGAGCTTAAGAACCAGTTCGCTGCGCATACACAAGTACTTGAGCCAGATTGTAGTGACTGGTCGGCGATGATTGAGTCGAGCCATCTTGACCACAATCAGATTGAAAACCGTATTAGTGACGTGTGTGACGAGGGTGCTGACGTTATTGTACTTGGTTGTACGCATTACCACTGGATACAAGCAGAGATTGAAGAAATTGCATCAAAGTATGCTAACGTTACGGTAATCCAGCCCGAGCAGCTAGTCATCGGCCGCCTCAAGCAAGCGATTGCACGGCTGTAACGAACTGCTCCCCACGGTCTTTATAATTTTTGAATAAGCCAAAACTAGCACAGCCCGCAGAAAGCAGTACAACATCCCCTGGTCGAGCTTTGGCATGGGCACTTTCTACAATCTCATCCATCGAGGTCAAGCCCAGAGTTATTGCAGTGAATCCTGCCTCTTTCAGGTCGGCTGCGATTACTGTCGCCGTGTCTCCTATCACAATGGCATGCTGGACACTCCCCGATGTAACAGCGCGAGCCAATGCCTTAAAAGAACTGCCTTTGTCGGAGCCTCCCAGTATGAGTATTTTGGGTTCATCGAAAGCCTGGATTGCTACTATAGCCGTCTCCGGTGTTGTCCCGAAACTATCATCGTAGTATCGAACAGAATTAAATTCGCGCACTAGTTCAAGCCTATGGGGTAAACCAGAGAAAGACGTCACCGCTTCTTTAATTTTTGCGATATCTTTGCAGTTTGCTTGCCATGCTATTGTGATTGCCGCGCATACATTCTGCCAGTTATGCTTGCCAATTAGTCGGAGCTCATTTGTATGACATATCTTGACATTTCCTTCTATCTCAATCTGGTCGTGTTCACATACTTTAGCGCCGGGGTCAGCGAAATAGGGAACAAGCACTCCTGCGCTGTTCTCGGCAATCTTTTTAGACGCAGCGTTGGCAGCATAGTAAATTGCGACATCGTCGCTTTTTTGTTGACGGAACAGATTTGCTTTTGCATTATGGTAATCTTCAATATCGCCGTGCCAGTCCAGATGCTCGGGTGCCATCATCAGGCACGCTGCAATATGCGGTGACAACTTCACATCGTAGAGCTGGAAGCTACTAAGCTCTAGTACTACCCAATCATCAGGCGTAATCTTGTCTATAAACTCTAGTGGTGATAGTCCAATGTTCCCCCCGAGCCACACTGTTTCGCCATGTGACTTTAGAATGTTTGCCGTTAGGGTTGACGTTGTGCCTTTGCCTTTGGTGCCCGTGATGCCGATGATATTTTTTGTTGGAGATTGTTCTAGGAATTCGTTAACGGCAGTAGTAATCTTATTCGCAACAGCTGGGTTTTCGGCCAGAATCACCTTTGGGTGGATGCCAGCCGACCGGACAATTACGTCAAACCGGTCAAGATTATGTAAGTATTGATCGCCAAGCTGTGTGGCAAATTCTCCAGAAACTTTGGTGTCTGCATTTTTGTCGCAAACCGTCACCTCATGTCCACGACTCAAAAAGTATTGCGCACTTGCAGTACCCTCTGTCGCATAACCAACAATTGCAATGTTCATACGTACTATTGTACCAGGTGGTTACTTCGCAAGCTCTTCTTGTACTAGGGCGGCAACTTGCCGTGGTGTCATCTCGGCCTTCACAATAAACCGAGTCACTCCGAGTTTCTTCAGGGACTCTGGCGCTTCTTGTTCGCCCATATTTGTCAGGATAATCACTTTGGTCTTTTCGCCCCAGGGTTGTTTGCGTAGCTCTGTCAGCATTTCGTCACCAGTCATTTCTGGCATCATCAAATCAAGTAGGATGATATCGGGCTTCATCATCTCTGCAAGTTCTAGCCCGAGCTTGCCATTTGCGGCGATTTCCACATCCCAACCAAGCGTCTGAAACTTCACACGATACATCTGGGCGATGGCAATATCGTCTTCGACAACCGCAACCTTGACTGGTTTTGCGCTCATGGCTTAATAGTATGCTAGTGTTTTAGCTTTGGCAAACCCAAAACGAGCCAAGAGTATTGGCTGAGGGGCTGACACAAAAAGTATTCATGCTACCATACGACTATTATGACGACCCAAAATCAGCCACATAAACTGCTCTCAAAGATAGATTCAAGCACTCCGTTTCTGGCAATCGATTTATCCTGTGTGTCACGCAAGTACGAAGAGATTAATCGTGCATTACCGTTCGCTAAAATATTTTATGCAGTCAAATGCAACCCCGAAGCTCCCATCCTGCAAATGCTTGCAGACAAAGGCTCGTCATTCGAGGTGGCTTCGCTTGGCGAGCTTAAAAGGCTCATATCTATTGGTATTGACCCCAAAGATGTTATTTATAGCAATCCGGTAAAGCCGGAGCAAGACATCAAGGCCGCATATAATCTTGGCCTCAATAATTTTGCGTTTGATAGCCCAGAGGAGCTCGCTAAAATAGCGAATGCCGCACCTGCCAGCCGCGTACACCTACGTGTATCTATATCGAACAAAGGAAGCCAGATAAACCTATCAAGCAAGTTTGGAGCAAACCGCCTAGATTCATTGGAGCTCATAAAACTTGCTCGGAAATTCAACCTCGTGCCCTATGGTATAACATTCCACGTTGGGTCTCAGGCAGAAGATATCAATATATGGGATGAAGCATTCAAAGATATTAGTTTTCTTTTGCGAAAATTGCAGACCGAAGGCATTTTGTTGGAAGTCCTCAATATTGGTGGCGGGTTCCCAGTACAGTACGGCGTCAAAGCGCCATCTATAGACAAGATAGGTAGTGTAATCTCACGAAATCTCCCCAACCTCCCGTACGCTATAAAGATTTGGTGTGAGCCCGGGCGCTTCTTGGTCGCCGAAGCCGGAACGATTGGCACAAGGGTAATAGGCCGAGCCACCAGACACAATGACGATTGGCTGTATTTGAGCGTGGGTCGTTTTCAGGCGTTCATCGAGCTATTCGAGTCAGAAGACATACGCTACCCAGTCTTCAGCTCAAATGCGACCTCTAAAAAGCGACAAACACCTTTTGTGCTGACAGGCCCAACATGTGACTCATACGACACCATACTCCACGATGTCTTGTTGCCGTCGGATACAACAGTCGACGATGTTGTGTACTTTGCTATGGCCGGAGCGTATACCCATGTCTATGGCGCCGCATTTAACGATTTCCCCGTGCCCAGAGTCGTGTATGTCTAGATGGGACAATCTAGCGCTGTCGCGGGGGTAATTGCAGAATATCGTTCACGATGTCTAATATTTGTGTTGGCGTATGGTGTGCCTTTACGACATATCGATCGACGTCAAGATAGCGAAGCTTCGCAGGGGCTTCATCTCTACTAATATTCGTGAGAATAACAACCCGTATTGAGGCACTCCATGCTTGGCTCCGTAGTTTTTCGAGCATTTCATCGCCATTCATGATGGGCATTCGTATATCTAGGAGTATAAGGTCAGGGTGTTCCGCTTCACAAGTGGCTAGACCCTGCTCTCCGTCCGCTGCTTCAACGACGCTAAACCCCTCAAGCCGGAATTTGTGCGCGTACATTTCGCGGAGGGCACGCTCGTCTTCTACAATCAGTATCCGTTTTTGGTTGTTATCCATGAGTATGGGCACGGGCTCGTGGCGCGTCGCAATGGGGTGCGTGTCAAGGAATTTG
>CALMSM010000024.1 GCA_937872425.1 uncultured Candidatus Saccharibacteria bacterium | reverse complement strand
TGGAGAACTATTTCCAGGCCGGCTCGTGCCATTTTACGGCCTCGTCTTGGGGTTTGGGTTTTTGGTCATATTCCGCAACACAGCTCGTATCGTTCGCCAATCCTTATTCCGCTATGGCATTGGAGTCAGCGATATATTGATAATCGGAGATACCGACATAGCCGAACAACTCGCAAGCGAATTACGAGACACCAATCGTAGTGGTATACGCGTTGTGGGAGTTGTGGGTCGCCGCGTGCGGGGCGTTACTCACTTTGCCGACTTCAAGACTGCAATTAGTAGCCTCAAAAACCCCATACACGGCATCATCCAGACCGAGCTGTACCGCTCGACTGACCAAAACGACGAGATTTTAGCGCATGCACGCAATCACCACATTTCGTACCGATTTGTGCCAGGTAACAGCGACCAGTTCGTGGGCAATATTTCAGTGGACTTATTTGGCAACGTACCGATGATTGCCGTACATCAAACAGCTTTGATTGGTTGGGGTCGGATTGTAAAGCGCTTGTTTGACCTTATTGTGTCATTGTGTGCACTTGTGGTTCTATCGCCACTGATTATCTTGGTTGCGGTGGCTATCAAACTGTCTGATTTCAAAGAACCTATATTCTTCCGGCAAGTACGACTGACTCGGTTTAACCGCGAGTTTCGTGTATTTAAATTCCGGAGCATTAAGCGCGGACTCAACTGTTCTCCAGAAGAAGGCTTTGCCATACTCAAACGGCCAGACTTACTCAAGCAATATAGGGATAATGGCGACTACTTGCCGAATGACCCTCGATTTAGCCGTATTGGACGGTTCATACGGTCGACAAGCATTGATGAGTTACCTCAGCTGTTTAACGTTATCCTGGGTGACCTGAGCCTAGTCGGGCCACGCACGCTTGTACCACAAGAGCTTAACAGCTACGAACGCAAACACGCTATCCTCAGTGTCAAAGCTGGTATCACGGGGCTCGCGCAAGTCTCTGGGCGCAAAGACATCACATTCGAAGAGCGGCGCACGCTAGATATTTATTACGTGCAAAACTGGAGCTTTTGGCTCGATATTAGCATCCTAATCCGCACACTTCGCGTGATTTTTACTGGATCAGGCGACAAATAATGGCTAGTCCTCGTGTCGCAATTATTGCCGACTGGATTTATGGGGGTGGGGCCGAGAAGGTTGTTTTAGAACTTCACTACATGTACCCGGATGCACCGATTTACACATCCTATTGCAGCCCAGAATGGAGGCAGAAACTCAATAACACTGTTGTTACAGGCTACTTGCAGTGGTGGCCGTTTGCAAAAGCGCGAAAGTTTTTGCCGCTCTTGCGCCAGCACTGGTTTAAGCACTTGCGCCTCAAAGAGTACGATGTAGTTATCAGTTGTACTGGCAACGGCGAAGCCAAGTTCGTGAGAACACGCAAAGACGCAAAACACATTTCGTACTGTTTCACCCCGCCTCATTTTTATTGGCAGAAATACGAGCAGTACATTGCGAATCCTGGTATGGGCGCATTGAATGGTTTGGCTAGGCTTGGCCTGAAGCTGCTTGTAAAACCACTCCGCGGTCGTGACTATCGTGCAGCTCAGCTAGTGGATGAGTTTATCTCTATTAGTCACCACATTAAGGCTGATATCAAAACCTGCTATGGCAGAGATAGCATTGTTATATTCCCGCCAGTTGATGCTCAAAAGTTTGATGGGACACACCACAAACAACCCAAACAAACACAATTCATAACTTGGGGCAGACACGTCCCATATAAACGATTTGACCTGGTCATTGCTGCCTGCAACGAACTCCAACTCCCGCTTACAGTTGTGGGAACCGGACCAGAGACTGCAGCACTCAAAGCAATGGCAGGCCCGACAGTTACGTTTACCGGATTTGCGAGTGACCAAACGCTTGCAAAGCTGGCAGCTCAATCATCGGCGTTTGTGTTTGCCGGCCAGGAAGACTTTGGTATTGCACCCGTCGAGGCTATGGCACTTGGCTTACCCGTTGTTGCCTACAGTTCCGGCGGAGCACTCGACTACGTGACACCCGGAAAAACTGGAGAGTTTTTTGAGACACAAACCGTTGCAGCCATCAGAGATGCGCTAAAATCTTTCAAGCCAAAATCATATCAAACCAAGAACTTACGTGCAGAGGTCGAGAAATTTAGTGTTGGTAATTTCCACAAAAACCTTCGCACACAAATAGATCGGATTATGTCTTGAGACCTATACTTGTCACGGGTGGCCTAGGATACATTGGTTCGCATACCGTTGTAGAGCTTGTAGCGGCCGGCTATCAACCAGTTATCGTAGATAACTTGGTCAACTCCAAAATAGAAGTTCTCGACAGGCTCAAAGAGCTCACTGGCCAAGATATCCCTTACTACCAGTCAGACTACCAGGATATACCAACTCTTCGCACCATACTGGCCGAACACGATATTGTGGGTGTCGTCCATTTTGCAGCTTATAAGTTTGTTGGTGAATCCGTCGCAGAGCCACTCAAGTATTATGCAAATAATGTGGCTGGTTTGATTACATTGCTGGCCGAGATTGAGGCAGCAGAAAAACCAATCAGTTTTATATTTTCTTCGTCGTGCACTGTATACGGCAACAGCGAAACTCAGCCAATTACCGAACAGGCTACTATACAACCCGCTGTATCGCCATATGGAGCGACCAAGCAAATGTGCGAAGAGGTCTTGCATGACACAACAAAAGCCAGCTCCA
>CALMSM010000023.1 GCA_937872425.1 uncultured Candidatus Saccharibacteria bacterium | reverse complement strand
AAGATACTTTTATTCAAAGGGAATAATCTTTTTTGAAACTCCATTACTAAACGATAATTTTAATCGTCATTCTCGAATGTTCAAGCAATGTGATTCTGAAATATATTTGTATGTGGTTTTCCGAGCAAACAGATTGTATTATGGCAGATATAATATATTAAACGATGAGCACAAATTAATGATACGCGGTTATCAATATTTGAGTTTAATGCAGAAACATAGATTTCGATTAATACAAAAAAAGAAATGATTTTCAACAGAACAAACAAATTCCTAAGTCAAAGAAAAACAATGTGGGAGGATGGAAATCCAATAAATTATTGTGTTGATCCAAAAAACAAAATAGCAATACATTGTAACAACAAAGAAGAATGGAATGAGGTAGGAAGATTGTATTGCAAAATTGGTGGCGTGCTTTGCGGAACAGAAAAAAAATTCACTCTTGACTACGAAGAATTTAAACATAAAAAAGTAGATTTACATGGTATTAAAGATTTTGATGACTACCCAAAGGGAACGACCTGCTTCTTCATTAAGAAAAATATTCTTGTTGAAGCAAACGACTGGTTTGTGGACAACACAAAAGACATCAAAACATCTAATGATGACACACTGCTTTTGCGGCATATAGCAGAAACGAATACCATTAATATCAGCCCCGATTTCTGGTGTTTGTACCATGCGCGTTCGTCACTGAAGCAATACAACAAACATGTTTTTCACAGAGGAAAGGTATTTGTTGATGGTTTTTTGCGCATGGATGGTAATAAGTACTTCTGGCCATTGATTGCCTTTCTAGTGCTGTCTGTACTGGTGCCACTGGTGTTGATTATCAACCCACAATTTCTGGTTCCCGCACTCATCGTAGGCTTGATAGGATGGCTATTGGAGCTGTTGCTGATTCTTCTTCTGCAAGTACCGATTCGTGACGGACTTAGCTTATTTATACTCACGCCGATATTTAGTATATTTTACGGTGCTGGCATATGGAGAGCAGTCATCGCAATATATTTCTTTAGACGTTTTGCTACTACAAACTAGGTGATGCCAGTGAGGCGTATTTACTGGTACAATGTAGTGAACTAATCACAAGGAATCTGTTGTATGTCGCAGCGCCAAAAATCAAACTACCAACGGCTTTGCGATATTGTGCAGTCAAAGAGATGGTTTTTTATATTTGTAGTCGTCACCTACCTGCTCTTTACTGTTATGTATATGGGCCCCAGTGTCTGGAACTGTAAAAGCACGGTCTATGGCTTTGGCGACAATACGGCTGGCCCTATTTGGAGGTTCGGCTTAGATCCAAAACAAAGTCCCCTGGGTAGTTACGAGAATTCTACAAATTTCCCAGTAGGAGAAAATCTTTACAGCCCAACAAGCTTTAGTTTAGCGGGCCAGGCGTATGGTATTTGGGGCGCTTCACGGACGCTTGGGCCTGTTTGTGGTTACAATGCGTTCAACGCAGTAGGCTTTGTAGCCAGCGCCCTAACAATGTTTGGGTTCATCTATGCACTCACAAAACGCAAGTGGATTGCATGGCTTGCAGGTTATGCTGTTTCATTCACGCCATATTATCAAATGAAGGTTGGTGGTCACCCAGGCTACGGCTATCAAGCACTACTCATTGGCGTTGCTTGGGCATTCTTTAACCTCATCAAGAAGCAACGCAGGCGGGATGCCGGCTATCTTGGCGGCCTGTTGGCAGCCTGTTTCTATTTCGACCCATATTTCTCGCTCCTTGCCCTGGCCGTGCTTGGGCCTCTGGCTGTCGCCTGGATTGGTCTCAAAGTGGCAGGTCGAACAAGGTCAAAAGACAAAACAGAAACGTCCAAGCAACTCGGCTTACTCGTACGTGCGGCTGTGTTGTTTGTTGTGCTGTTGGCGCCACTCGTGTTCGTCACTTTAAAAAACAGCAAACAGATAGCATCCTCCGTTGCGGCTATT
>CALMSM010000022.1 GCA_937872425.1 uncultured Candidatus Saccharibacteria bacterium | reverse complement strand
AACTCGTGCATTTTGGGTGTTGACAAAACCAAATGTTTGGTTTATACTAGATGCATAGGCAGGACAAACCACTAGCAAAACAGGAGAGTATGATGAACAGCTACACCGTGAAAATCACCAACGTGGAGAAGCGGAACAACGGAACGGAAATTGTAGATTTCGACGTGAATGACGGATACATCAACGTCGGCAACGGCTCGGTCGAATGCGGAACTGAGGGTCACTACTATCATGAGAATCATCGGGCGTACCAGTTCGATATGGGCGGCGATGTCACTGAGGCGACAATCCTGGCAGCGGTGCAGAACACGCTCAACAGCTAACAGTCCGAAACCGGGGCAACCCGGTCTGCCGGTCAAGCCGGTACTGATGAGGACAAGCAACAAGGAGATGGGATGATGACGACCAGCGAACTGTACTACGAAGCCAAAAACACGGCGCACGATATTTTGTGGAGTGAGTACCCGCACGACCGCAGAACTCGTGTCTACCGCAAAGCCATCAATCGGTGCGCACGACGCAAGGTGGCGATGCTGGCCGAGCGTGACACCGATATGTGGTGCGACAACTACGGCAAGTTGCACGCACGCTAACCCACCCCACCCCGTGCCGGCGGGTAATCCGGCAACAGGAGAGATGATGTTGAACGAACGGCAAACCAAGAACTACATGCGGCGGCTCTTGCAGAATGGTGAACACATCGACGTACGCACAGGCGAAATCAACTGCACGACGCTGGCAGAGGATGCACTGTTGGAGTTCGACCACAACTGGGGCGATGACTTCGAGGCAGAAGACGCCTTCGAGTTCGCCTTCCAGGTGTCCGAGGAATGGGAAGCGGCAGAGGTGGCAGCATGAAGGTACGAGCGGCACGACTGGCAGGGGCCAGTAGGACGGGCATCGACAAGGCCGGGACCGTGTACCACGCACTCCCTGTCGGACAGCACACGGCAGTGTGCGGCAAAACCTACGGGCGCAGGTCTTCGGGATGGTCCGAGTATTACGGGACCGTCGTCACCTGTCCGGCATGTTTGCGCAAGCTGGCGAAGTTGGGAGAATCAATCGAGGTGGCAGCATGACTAGCCCACTTAGCGCCGCCGCCGATGCAATGGTAGCCGATGCCGACAGCCACGACGCAGCCGCTATCCGCAGCATGGCGCACGAGATGATGGCAAAGCATGGCTGCACGTACGACACGGCGAAGTCAGCCGTACAGCGGGCAATCAAACGGGCGAACGGCGAGGCGGGCACATGGGGCGGCCGCAGAGATTTTCAGCCAGGTAGACCGACTCCATTTGTTGAATTTACCAACATTCGCAATACACGACTAGCGCGGGGAATAAGCCAAAGCGAATTAGCAAAGCAACTTGGCGTA
>CALMSM010000021.1 GCA_937872425.1 uncultured Candidatus Saccharibacteria bacterium | reverse complement strand
TTACCGCTCTTGCGGATAATACGTTCACCGACATACTTGATACCCTTGCCCTTGTACGGCTCTGGCTTCTTGAGCGCACGGATTTCGGCAGCGACCTGACCAACCTGTTGTTTGTCTATACCACTGATGGTGATGGTGTTCTGTTCAACTGCGGCCGAGATGCCTTGAGGCAGTGCATAGTTTACATCGTGCGAGAAACCAAGGTTCATCTTGAGACCTTGGCCAGCCATCGCTACGCGATAACCAACACCGTTGATTTCAAGCTTTTTCTCGAACCCTTTGCTCACACCGACAACCATGTTGCTGACTAGTGTGCGCATAAGACCATGCTTAGGACGATGCATAGCCTCGTCATTTACACGGCTGACAATGACTTGATTGTCTTGCTGTGCAACGGTGATGCCTGGCATGGTGAATTGCTTCAGCGTACCTTTTGATCCTGCGACTGTAATCCAGTCCTGATCGACAGTGATTGTCACACCCGACGGAATGTCTATGGGTAGTTTTCCTATACGACTCATTATTTCTCCTTAGTAGACCTTACAAATTAGTTCACCACCAAGACGCTGCTTGTGCGCGTCACGGCCAGTCATAACACCTTTGGATGTACTGACAATAACGATACCACGGCCTTGTTTGACCATTGGAATCTTGTCAGCAGAAGTGTACAAACGACGTCCTGGCTTGCTCAAACGAACGATTTCGGTGATTGGGCTGTTGGTATTTTCCGCTTTAAGCTCAAGCGTCAGGGTTTTGCCAACTTCAGCATCAGAAACTGATACTTTGTCGAGGTAACGGTTAGCCTGCAAGATGCGGGCGACCGATTCCTTTACTTTGGAGTGTGGCAATACAACCTGCGTCTTGTTGACGGCGAGGGCGTTGCGGATGCGGGATAGCATATCTGCGATTGGGTCTGTTGATACATTACTCATGATGTTTCCTTACCAGCTAGCTTTCGTTACGCCAGGGATTTCGCCCTTGCTTGCATGTTCGCGGAAGCTCAAGCGGCTTAGACCAAACTGTCTCATAAAGGCGCGTGGGCGGCCGGTTTCTAGGCAGCGGTTCTTCAAACGAGTTGGTGAACTATTGCGTGGAAGCAGGTGCAAGCCTTCGCGATCACCGAGCTTTTTGAGCTCTGCGCGCTTGTCGGCATACTGGTCAATCATTTTTCTGCGCTTTAGATCGCGCGCTACAGCTGATTTCTTAGCCATTTACTTGTTCTCCTTTACGAACGGCATGCCGAACTTTTCCAGCAATGCTCTTGAGTGTTGTGGGTTCATGGCCTTGATGACAAATACTGCCTGCAAGCCGTGTACGGTCGTTGTTTCTTCAAATGTCAGCTCTGGGAATACCGACTGGTCGTTCAGGCCAACGCTATAGTTACCAGATTTGTCAAAAGCCTTGGCGCTCACACCATGGAAGTCACGCAAGCGCGGCATAACGATGTTAATTAAGCGGTCCATGAACTCATACATACGGTCGCCACGAAGCGTTACCTTCAGGCCGATTTTCTGACCTTCACGAAGCTTGAACCCTGCGATGGAGTTCTTGGCGAAGGTGTCGATTGGCGCCTGGCCGGTGATTTTGCGCAAGGTGTTGCCTGCGGCTTCAATCACTTTTTTGTCCTCTTTTGACTTGCCGAGGCCAACATTGATGACGATTTTTTCGAGCACTGGAACTTGGCTCACATTTGCGAGTTCGAGTTCTTTCTGTAGCTCTGCAACAAATTTGCTCGTGTAATCAGTCTTAAGACGTGCAGCCGGAGATGATACAGGTTTGGTAGTTGTTTTTGCGTCAGCCATTACTTGATCTCCTTTCCGGTTGTCTTAAATATACGGACTTTTTCACCGTCTTTGGTAAGCTTGTACCCAATCTTAGATGGTTTCTTGGTCGTTGGCTCTTGGATGGCGACTTTGCTTACCCAGATTGGTTTTGTTAACTCAATGATGCCGCCCTGAGGGTATTCCTTGTTTGGCTTCATATGCTTCTTGACGATGTTGATGCCTTCGACGGTGACTTTGTTTAGTGTGGGGTGCGTAGCAACGACCTTACCGGTCTTGCCCTTGTACTTGCCAGCCAATACAACAACTGTATCGCCTTTTTTGAGTCGAATCTTAAATATAGACTTGTTCATTACAGTACCTCCGGTGCAAGGCTGATAATCTTGGCATACCCAAGGTCACGAAGTTCACGTGGTACGGGGCCGAAGATACGAGTTGCCTTGGGTAACTTATCGTCACCGATGATAACGGCTGCGTTATCATCAAACTTGATAGTCGATCCGTCTTTGCGTTTGATACTATCGCGAGTACGAACAACAACAGCGCGAACAACTGACTTCTTCTTGACGGTGCCTGTTGGGCTTGCTTGCTTGACGGTCGCAGTGATGATATCACCAACGCGTGCGTAACGACGGCGAGTTCCCCCAAGCACACGGATACACAAAATCTCCTTGGCACCTGAGTTGTCACAGACAATTAAACGTGTTTCTTGTTGGATCATTTTGCTTCCTCCGTCGTGTCAGCCTGTGGCTCAACAAACTTGACGCCTGCGCGTACCGTGATAGCGTTGAGTTTAAACCGTTTGCGAGCTGAGATTGGGCGAGTCTCCTCGATAATCACCGTGTCTCCTTCTCGGGCTTCGTTCTTTTCATCGTGAGCCATAAATTTCTTGGTCTCAGTGTATTGTTTTTTATAGATTGGGTGTGTTCGGCGTGTTGCGACGATGACGACAATTGTCTTGTCGGTTTTGTCAGACGATACAACACCAGTGAGTGTTTTTGCCATTATGCGGCCTCCTTAGATAGTTGTTCTGACAGTACAGTCAACATGCGAGCCAAATCTTTGCGCTTGCCACGAAGTGTACGAACGTTAGTTGTTTCACCCATATGGATACGGCGACGCAATTCTGCAATCTCTTCACGAAGCTTGGTTGTTTCTTTCGCCAGTTCAGAGGTTTTGATTTTGCGGATTTCTGCAATTTTCATTACGACTCCTCCTTGACAATAAACTTCGTTTTGATTGGCAGTTTATGTGCAGCCAAGCGCATTGCTTCTCGGGCAATCTCTTCGCTAACACCCTGCATCTCAAACAATATGGTGCCGGGCTTTACCTTAGCCACGAAAAATTCTGGGTTACCCTTACCGCTACCCATTTTGACGTCTTGTGGTTTGCGGGTAACCGGCGTGTGGGGGAAGATACGAATCCAGATCTTACCACCACGCTTGATGTAGCGGGTCATCGCCTGACGAGCAGACTCAATCTGACGTGAAGTAATACGTTCGTGCCCCTGGGACTGCAACGCGTAATCGCCGAAGCTGATTTCGTTACCAGTCGATGCGACACCACGGATTTTGCCCTTGAAGACTTTTCGGTGCTTCTGGCGCTTAGGCATCAACATTACTTTGTCTCCCCCTTATAAATCCATACTTTCACACCAATAAGGCCTGAACCTGGGTACGTCGCAGTGCAATTGTGGTAGTCGATGTCTGCACGAATGGTGTGTAGAGGAACGCTTCCTTCTACGGTCTTTTCACGGCGTGACATTTCTGCGCCACCCAAACGGCCAGCTACTTCGATGCGGATACCTTTGGCACCAGCACGCATGGTAGCGGCTGCTGATGATTTAACGGCACGACGGAAAGCAATACGACGCTCGATTTGGTGCGCGATGTTTTCAGCAACAAGCTTGGCGTAGAGTTCGGGCTTCTTGATTTCTTCAATGTTAACCCGTACTGGCACACCGTAAATCTTGGCAATTGTAGCCTTAAGCTCTTGCGCGCCTGATCCAC
Organism: uncultured Candidatus Saccharibacteria bacterium; assembly: GCA_937872425.1. Taxonomy (GTDB): domain Bacteria; phylum Patescibacteriota; class Saccharimonadia; order Saccharimonadales; family CALMSM01; genus CALMSM01. Next base: position 1,186 of record CALMSM010000021.1, on the reverse strand, counting down.
CACGGCCGATAACAACACCGGCTTTAGCAGTTGTGATTGTAACGGTAACAAGGTTTGGTGAACGTTCAATGTCAACTTTGTTGACTGCGCCGCGTGTGCCGACTTTGTCCTGGATAAGTTTGCGGACTTTGAGGTCACGCGTTAGGTAATCAGCATAGTCACGCTTGTTTGCGAACCACTTGCTGCGCCAATCTTTATTGACCTGCAAACGCATACTAATTGGGTTTACTTTTTGTCCCATTATTTGTCTCCTTTGGCTTTCGCGTTAGTCGAAGGCTTTGGCTTGTCAGCTGCGGGCTTTTTGGCCACGCGCTGCTCACCATCAACTTCTACATATATGTGACTGCTGCGACGGAGGAATGGTAATGCACGGCCATGTGCTGCTGGGCGATAACGCTTGATGCTTGGACCGGTAGCAACGCGGATTTCAGTAATACGAAGACCGTCAGCCTTATAATTATGGTTATGCGTAGCGTTTGCCTTGGCAGATTCAACTACTTTGCGGACAGCTTCTGCTGAGCGGCGTGGGGTGTGGCTCAAAATAACGAGCGCATCGTCAACACTGCGACCACGGATAAGCGCGGCGACAACAGCAACTTTGCGTGGACTCATACGAACACCCAGGGCTGATGCTTTAACACTCATTATTTCTTACCTTTCGCCAGTTTACCACCGTGGCTACGGAATTTACGGGTTGGGCTAAACTCACCGAGTTTGTGGCCGACCATGTTTTCGGTAACAAATACTGGGACATGGACTTTGCCATTATGTACGGCAATTGTGCGACCCACGAACTCTGGTGGAATTGTACATGCACGAGCCCAAGTCTTGATGATTGTACGGTCCTCAGCGCCCAATGCTGCAACCTTCTTGGCGAGCTTTGGATCGATAAATGGGCCTTTTTTGAGTGATCGGGTCATTGCAGTAAAGAAAATAGCTCGCGAGAGAGCTTGGGAAGCATAGTACGGGAAAGGGTCTTCCCTGTCAAACCGAGGCGGGAGCCCAGTTCCAAGGGGGTACCTAAAATTTGACATTCATAATTAAAAATGTTTAAATGCTTACCGGCAGTACATGTGGAGGAAAAAATTGATGCTCGACGGGCATGAAATAGCGGTCACCGAGGTTGGGGCCAGCAGACATGGACGCTTATGGTTTCTGGTGCAGAGTAACAAAGGCCTCTCCCGAG
>CALMSM010000020.1 GCA_937872425.1 uncultured Candidatus Saccharibacteria bacterium | reverse complement strand
TTGACCGGCGCTGATGGCGGCGATTTGCGCATCAAACTGAGTTGGGGAGATCCGGGTGACAATGCCGACGCTGACGCTTGACCTGCCACGACTGCACACGGGACAAATGGAAGTGTGGGAGAATCCGGCACGCTTCAAAGTCATGGCGTGCGGGCGTCGATGGGGCAAGAGCCGCCTCGGTTCACTGCTCTGCATTGCTGTGGCAAGCAAGGGCGGGCGGGCATGGTGGGTGGGGCCAACCTACCCGGTTGCCTCTGTCGGATGGCGCATGATTCGGCGCATCGCCGTGCAGATTCCCGGTTGTGACGTGCGGGAGTCTGAGCGCATGGTCACGTTGCCAACGGGCGGCACGGTGCAAGTGAAGTCAGCAGACAACCCGGATAGCCTTCGTGGTGAGGGGCTGAACTTCGTAGTCATCGACGAATGCGCTTTCGTCAAAGAGGATGCGTGGACGGATGCGCTGCGGCCGGCGCTGGCAGACCGCAAAGGCGGCGCACTGTTCATCTCGACACCGAAGGGCCACAACTGGTTTTGGCGTTTGTGGCATGAGGCAACAGGCGACACCTGGCAGGCGTGGAAGTTCACCAGTTACGACAATCCATTCCTTGACCCTGCCGAGATTGACGCCGCACGTTCGCAATTGCCCGAACGCACATTCTCGCAGGAGTTCATGGCAGAGTTCATTGACGATGCAGGCGGCGTGTTTCGTGGCGTGCTGGCAGCGGCAACCGCAACGCCATCGGACGGGCGACGTGGTGACACGGTGTACATTGCCGGGCTAGACTGGGCATTGTCCTACGACTTTACCGTCTTGACCATCATCAACGCCAACACAAGAGAGCTAGTCTACCTTGACCGCTACAACGGCGTGGACTATTCCATGCAGAGGCAGCGCATCAAGGCGGCGTGTGACCGCTTTGGCGTGGCGGGCATCGTGGCAGAGGCTAACGCAATGGGCAAGCCGAACAATGATGAGCTGCGGCGCATGGGCTTGCCGGTGCGGGACTTCACCACGACGAACAGCACGAAGGCGGACATTATCGAAAACTTAGCAGCGGCATTCGAGCAGGGCAACATCCGCATACTGAACGATGCTACGCTCATTGCGGAGTTGCAGGCGTATGAGGTGGACAGGCTGCCATCAGGCATGGTGCGGTACTCGGCACCGGACGGGCTACATGACGACTGTGTGATGTCGCTTGCTATGGCGTGGCACGGTGCCAGCGCAGCGCAGCGCAAAAGGGCAACAGTGAGGGAATACTGATGATTGACATTATGGCATTGTCGCCGGCTGACCTTGAGCGATTCATCCACATGCAAGGCCTTGTCGCCCGACAGGACAACCAAGCCGGGCGCATTCGGGCGTTGCGTGACTATTACGCCGGCGAGCATCCTATCATGCTGACCAAACGCCAACAGGAGTATCTAGGCGAGTTGGTCGAGGGCGAGTCGTTCACCTTTGCGCACAACCTGGTGCGTTCGGTCATCGACACGCTACGGGAACGCCTCGACGTGTCGGGCTTCACCGTCAACGGGCAGGGCGTGGAGGATGCCGGCGACAACGCTGACGCCGATGGGCAGCTTGCGGCGCTCTTTTGGTCATGGTGGTCGGGTAGCAAGGTAGACTCGGCACAAATTACGTTGTACCGGCGTGCGCTGCGGGATGGCAAAGCGTATGTCATTGTGGACTGGGATGCAACCGCCAACCGCCCGAAGTTCATGTTGCACCGTGTGGACGCAGGCGACGAGCAGCCGGGCATTGTCATGCACCGTGACCCTGAGGATGACAATCACATCCTTTATGCGACCCGCTATTTCTACACGTTCGACCCGTTGAACCCTGGCAAGACCGGCACGCAGCGCAAGACCGTGTACTTACCGGGCGAGATTCGCAAGTACATCATGGGCAAGGCGGCGGGCCAGTGGCAACCGCACATGGATGTGGGCGACACGACATGGCCGCTACCGTGGGTGGACGCAACCGGCTCACCGCTCGGCATTCCGGTTGTCGAGTTTGCCAACCCTGCCGGCTCGGAGATTGACCAAATCATCGGGCTACAGAACGCACTGAACAAAACGTGGCTGGATTTGATTGCCGCTGCTGATGCGTCCGGCTTCCCGATTCTGGCGATTGAGTATAGCGGCGACAGCGCATTCGGTAGCATCCAGGATGACGCCGACATCGAAGGCAACGACGAGTTTCGCTTCTCACCTGGCAGGGCCATCGAAGTGGACAATGCCACAGTGAAGCGGTTGGACGCTGCCAACCTGCAGCCGATGATTGAGACGATGTGGACGCTAGTCCAGGCAATCAGCGGCGTGAGTAGAACGCCCGCCTACTACCTGCGACCAGTCGGCGGCGGGGACGTGCCAAGCGGCGAAGCGTTGAAGCAACTCGAAAGCGGCTTGGTGAAGCGTGCGCAGGAACGCCAACTATTGTTCGGCCAGGCGTGGGCCGATGTCATGGGCATGGCGTACCGTGTGGCGCAGACGTTCGGGCCATCCCTGCCGGATGTGCCAGAGCTTGACGTGCAAACCGTGTGGACTGACGCCAACGTGCGCAACGAACTGAGCCAAGCGCAGGTTGGGCAAATCTACCAGCAATTGAACGTACCCGATGACACCATCTGGCAATACGTGCTAGGCTTCACGCCGTCCGAGATTGCCGGTTGGCGTGATGCGCAGCGGCGTGATGAGGCGGTGAAACTGGCAAGCGTGGCGGATGCTCTGCGGCGTTCGGGCGTCATGGCGCAACGACCGGCAGACAGTCAGCCGGCACAACCGGCACAACAGAACGGAGATGCACAATGAGCGAACCGATTACCCTGTACCGTGACGGCGACGAAGTGACAGTTGCGTCACCATCGTTTGCGAAAGACTTGCAGGCGGAGGGTTGGAGTCTGGTAGACGACTACGTTCCGTTTTCGTTCCATGACGAATTCGATGCGGTCGTTCTGAATCCGCCGTCAGAAGCGCCAGTGTTAGAGTCACCGAAACCGGCGAAGCGTGGGCGACCACGGAAGGCGAAGGCATGACTATTTGGATGTTCCGCAATAGGGTATCGGTAGTCATGCAATCCGTGAACGAAATACTGGCCAACGATGGATTGACACCAGAGCAGATCAGACAGATGACCGAAGACGCCATCAATGAGCATTTGCTAGACGAGCTAGACATGTGGGTTGACATTACCTGCGTTGGCGACTCGCATCGACGGTCGATGCACTTGGCAACTGGCGCAATCAGGGAAGAACCGCCGGAAGTGTACCACCTACCATGAACGAACTTCTTGCCGCACTCGTGCAGCTTGGCATTATCGACAATGCCACGGCGCAACGCATCAACCGCAACCTTGACCCGGCGCAAGCGCAAGCGTGGGCAGAGGGCGTGCTGTACGATACCTTCTCTGCGGCGCTAGACGGGCAGCGTGACCGCTTGCTGCGCCTCGTGGATGCTACGGGCGGCAGACTGACGCAGCGCCAGCTAGACGCATTCTGGCGGGCTGAGGATGACGCATTCTTTGCCAGCGTGCAACGTGGGCTATACGACGTTGCGCAGGAACGGGCTATAACGTCCATCGTCACGACGGGCGCTTTCAATATGTGGGAGACGGTCAATCAGGGCGTCATTGACTGGGTGAATGACTACTACACCAACATCGACGTGGAGCTTGTCGGCAGCATACCGAACCTGAACGCAACCGGCAGGACAGAATTCGCACGGGCGTTTATCGACTGGCAGCGTGGAGAACTCGAAACGGCGGGCTATGCCGATGGGCTACCGCAGTTGATACGGGCCATCGAACCGACGTTCGGGCAGGTGAGGGCAGAGCGCATCGCCGTGACCGAAACATCCCGCATCCACTACGAAGCCACGTATCAGGCGGCGAACGCTAACCCGTACGTGACCATGCTCCGATGGTACACGGCGGCAGATGAAATCGTCGCACGATGCCCTATTTGTGGGCCTATGCATTTGGCAGTAACGCCGAAAGCTTCCCGCACTTGGCAGCATCCAACGTTAGGGCCGATTTCGATACCAGCCCACGTAAATTGCCGGTGCGTATCGGTGGAAGAAACCGCATTGACGATACAAACCGCATTGCCGCCAGAAGAACAATGGGAGTACACCGGCCCACTACCTGAGAGAGTGCCAACGCCATGACAACCGTCACCATCCAGATTGACAGCCGGGAGACTCGCCTAATGCTACTCCGTGCGCCGGCACGCATTGACCGGGCGCTGAGGGCGGGCATGACCGACAGTCTGACGCTGCTGCTTAGGGAGCAAAAGACCTACCCGCCGCAACGCACAGGTAGCACGTACAAGCGCACGCAGGTACTCAAAAACAGTTGGTCGAAGTCCGGGCCACGCAGAGAAGGCACCGCCATTGTCGGCACGGTTGGCAGTAGCGGCAACACGGCACCGTACAACCGTCACGTGCAAGACCAGACGCAGCAGGCGGCGATCCACCGTGGCAGATGGACTAACACGGCGCAAGAGACGGCACGGCGCAACGAGTCCACGATTCAGCGGTACTTCGACCGGCGACTCCGAGAAGAATTTAGCAGGTAGGGGCTAGATGGGCAACCAAACGGGCGAATGGGTGAACCTGTACGGCAGCGACGGGAAAATAAAGGCACGGCTCAACAGCACGACGCTAGAGCTAGTCGTCAAGGAGCGTGGCGTCTATCACTCTTGGCGACTGGCGGCAATGGTGAAACTCGGACAAAACGCAGACGCCGTGCCGGTTGAACCGCAAGCCGTGGCGTGCTAGAATTGACTATCGGTAATGAACAATGAAATAACAAAAGATGGAGATGGCACATGACCGAAGTCAAAAAACTCTCTCCAGGGGTACCAGATGGCGCAACTCCCCTGACGCAGCACGTAACGAAATGCCCAACTGTTTTAGTATCAGAATATACAAGACGGGTAGCGCATGAGCTAGACAATCTGCGTGGAGATTGGTTAATTGCTGTCAAGGGTAGCGAAATCACCGTCCTGAATGATTCACCATACTACATGAACGGTGGAATATTTTCGCACTTGCAATGGCTCACTGACTACGATAACGTCGAGGCCAGATATGTGGCGGCGGGCGACAGAATATCATCCATCCAGCAAGTGTTAAACGAAACACGAACGCAAAAAACGATATACGGGCAGAGGTATCCACTGCATGAGTATCATCGGCGGCGCAATCTTCTGAAAAAGGAGTTTGTGTACCTCAACAGATTGCGGGCACGATTGAAGATTATTAAACATGCCAAGATGGAAGCCGAGAACCGTTCAAAATCGGCAACATGGAGCGATGTAGCATCGCACTATGAAAATAATCCGATGCTAGAGTGTATGGTAAATATGCGTGATGCTATAAATGAGTACTTGCGTGAACTTGAGCGGCAGTTTGGAAAAGAGAACATTGTGCCGCCTAGTAGCCTCAAGCAAAGCTTCACAGAGGCTAAAAGACTGGCTAAGGCATACGCCAGAGAGAACGCGCCGAACAGGTACACCATTATTGATGGAATCGTAACAAATCTTGGCGAACTGTATGACGAAAAAAAGGTAGGGACGGGCGTTACAGAGTGGGATTCGAGATGAAGAAAGCATCGTGGACTATCGAACAGCATACGGAAACCGGCAAGAGACTCAGCGCCATGCGTGATGATTTGGGCGATATGATTGTTTCTCTTGGCGAATCATATCCGAACACAACGGGCCTTTCTGGGCGTGCAATGTATCGGCTGAGAAGGGCGCAAAAGGAAATAGATATGCTGCGCACTATACTTGATGACTTGTTGTACACGGAGCCTGCCGGCAAAGAACTTGGCGAGAAATTCACTCAAATATACTACCCGCACAGCGGAGATAGTGTGCTAGAATGAGTCATGCACAAATACTACACGCCTATCATTGTTTTTGAGCTTATCGGCTATGTTGTCACTCGCAAGCGCAATAGCGGAGCGTTTCTGATTGAGGCGCTTGAGCATCTGGACAAACAGCCGGTGACGTTCGATGCTGTCGTGTCTAACCCGCCGTTCACGCCAAAGGTCAACGGCAATGGGTAAGGCTATCATATCCATCCTGTTTGCGGTTTCACTCCTCATCATCTCATCTCCTGTGTTGGCAGAGGGACGGGCACCGCACAATGCCCGTCCCTCTCGCCAAGCAGCCATTGTCAGCGCACAGAAACAGGACAGCGCATCGTTAGCGTGGCGGGCGTTCGTTGTCGAGACGATGGCCACGGGCGACTACACGGCCACCTACCAGGCGAACGGGCAGAGCGCAGGCTATGACCATCGCAACGTCAATCACATGCTGGCATGGTTGCCGAACTCGACAGGCAGCGTGTCGGTCGCCGTCGTGGGCGATGCCGCAACGTGTCGCATATTCGATAGCACCGGGCGACTGCTCTCCGAGGTGCGAGGCGGGCGCACGGCATTCTGTAGCGTGGTGCCAAGATGACCGAAGAACAGTTAGCAGAAATCATCGGCTATCGCAATCAGATAGAAGAATGCCCACGATGCGAGAGTGATGACATTGAATTCGTGTTCAACATTCTCAACCCGACTTTTCCATACAACTTTACGGCTCGGTGTCGGTCGTGCCAGTATACGATGCACGACAATGACCCGAAACGACTATTGGCAAGGTGGAATGCCGCCGCTGAACATGCACGGCGCATTGACTATGCCAACGATGAGCAATAAGCGTGGTGCCGAGATGACCGAATCCACAAGCACAACACTGCGAGGCATCCTTGATTACGCTAACA
>CALMSM010000019.1 GCA_937872425.1 uncultured Candidatus Saccharibacteria bacterium | reverse complement strand
GAGGACGGCTATGCCATTCCCGAGCGATCGGGCGTGGTGCGCTGGTTCGCCGTGGTCAATGATGCGCTGCACTGGGCGGGCACGGCTGACGAGCTGCGCCGGCAGTATCCAGGCAGCGAACCCAAGAGCTTTACCTTTATTCTGTCGTCCGTCTTCGACAACCAGATCCTGCTCAAAGCAGACCCAGGCTACCTGGCCAACCTGATGGCCTTGCCCTTGGTCGACCGTGAACGGCTGCTAGGTGACGGTCACCGCGGCGGCAACTGGACAATCAAGCCGGCAGCCGGCAAAGTCTTCAACCGGGGCTGGTTCGAGATCGTGGATGCAGCGCCGGCCGGCGGCCGCACCGTGCGATTCTGGGACCTGGCTGCGACTGAGAAGACGGTGGCCAAACCAGACCCCGACTTCACCGCCGGCGTGAAAATGCGGCGGGTGGGTGACGTCTACTACGTGATGGATGCCATCGCCGTGCAGGAGGCGCCTGGCCGCGTTGACACGCTCATCAAGAACACGGCAACCCATGATGGTGTTGACGTGACGGTGCGTTTCGAGCGTGAGGGCGGGGCCTCGGGCGTGCGTGACGCGCGCAACACGGTCACCATGATGGCCGGCTATGACGTGCGGGCAGTGTCGCCACAGGGGGACAAAGTTCAGCGGGCTAAGGGGCTGGCAGCGCAGGCTGAGGCCGGCAACGTCAAGCTAGTGCGCGGGCCCTGGAATGACCGCTACTTGCGCACGCTGCACAGCTTTCCAGAGGGCGCGCACGATGACGAGGTAGACGCCAGTAGTGGCGCATTTAATGACCTGGTGCGCGAAGTGCGCCAGCCTACGACAATGAGAGGGTGACATCATGGCAGTACCAACCGACGTACAAAAAGCGGTGCTTGCGCTCACAGCGAAAAAGCCGCGCTACGACATGCTCTATCGCTACGCAGATGGGCTCCAGCCCCTGGTCTATTCGTCTGAGAAGCTGCGCGAGATATTTTCGGGCCTTGACGCACGCTTTACCGTCAACTGGTGCGCCATCGTCATCAACAGCGTGCTCGACCGCATGGAGTTGAGCGCCGTGACCGTGCCGAATGACGATGCAACTACGCAGACGCTGGCTGATCTGCGTGAGCAGTCGGGGCTGGTGGATGATGAGTACAGTATCCACGAGGACGTGTGTGTGACTGGCGAGGCGTTTGCGCTCGTGTGGCCTGATGAGGACGGCACGATCCAGGCGTTTCACAATGACAGCCGGCTGTGCCATGCCGAATATGATGGCGCCAACCCGCGCCAGATGCGCTTTGCGGCTAAGTGGTGGCCGGAAGGAGACGCGGTACGGCTCAACCTGTACTATCCTGATCACATGGAATACTACGCCACGAACAGGGCGTTCAAGACGGGCGAGACGCCAGACGCCAAGGCATTCATTCCGTGGGGCGACGAACCTGTCGCAGTCAATCAGTTCGGTATGATCCCCGTCTTCCACTTTCGCAGCAGCCGGCGTGGTCCCAAGTCGCAGCTCGCCAACGTGATCGAGCCCCAGGACATGATCAACAAGTTGACCGCTGACATGATGGTCGCTGCTGAGTTCGGCGCTTTCCGGCAGCGGTATGTGATCTCGCAAGCCGGCATCGTCAACCTGCAGAACAACCCCAACGCCATTTGGGATCTGGTGGCGGCTGACAAGGACTCGCAGCCCACGAGCGTCGGTGAGTTCTCGCCTACGGACCTTGCCAACTACCTGGGGGCCATCAACAAGTTTGCGCAGGACATCGGCGTGATTACGTCGACCCCGCGCCATTACTTCTATAGTCAGGGCGGCGACCCATCCGGTGAAGCGTTGATCGCCATGGAAGCGCCTCTCAATCGCAAGGTGGAACGGCTGCAGGCGACCTTGGAGCCGACGTGGCGTGACCTGTACTCGTTCATGGCCTATCTCAGCGGGCTGCAGGTGCCGTCACAATCCATCTATGCTGCCTACGAGGAGAGCGAGACAGTACAGCCCAAGACCACAGCAGAGATCAGGGAGCTGTCCGTGCGGGCCGGGATGCCGCTGGCCACTGTCCTGCGTGATGAGGGCTGGGATGAAGAGGATCTGGCGCAGATGGATGCTGACAAGGAAGCGGAGCGGGTGGCGCAGGCCAGCTACGCCGATGCCGTGCTCAGCCAGGCGCAGCGGCAGTTCGATCAGGGAACGGTGGTGTAATGATGACGTATCGCCTGAACATGGAACGCATCGACGTGACGCTGCTGTGTGACACTGAGCCTAAGTTCATGTATGCGTCTCACATACCCGTGATTGACACGCCCGGCGCCTTGCTGCGGTTTATGGCACGGCGGCGCTGGGGATGGCACAGTAGAGCCGCAAGACGAACACGTAGGGGAGGACGGTGTAATGAAAAAGCTATTCGTGGTCGTTGGTGGCACAACTTATAGTCAGGATGATAAGCTAGAGATTGAAGCCAACACAGAGGTGTACTCGAATCCTTGGGAGTATGACGAAGTGGGCGGTGCCAGGTATCCGCATTATCGGGCCGGCGAGACAACCTGGAAGATCACTGTGGCCGGTATGATCGTCTATCGTGGCATAGCCCGGCCGTCTCGCACAGAGACGGAGGACAGCATTACCTACACCATTCCGGGGCCGGGTGACACGCAAGAGGTCGACGTAGTTCGTTCCGCGCGTAATTGACATTATCACTAGGACTATAGCCGATGCCACCGCTAGTTGTTGACGTCATTACCAACCACCGTGCAGCCCTGCTCGCCCGCGAACAGGCCGCCATGCAGGCCAACGCCCGCGCCTGGCTACAGGTTGAGCAGGCGATCCAAGCGCAAGTAGATGCGCTCGCCCTGGAGCTGGCCAACACGGCTACCCCATCTATGGGACAGCTACAGCGCAGCCGTAGATACCGTGCTTTGATGGAGCAGACCCGTGACGAACTGCGCAAGTACGAGGACTTCATTGAGCCACGTATCCGCTCGGGACAGGCTGACATGATAACTCTCTCGTTGCAGCACAGTCAGCAGGCCGTCAACGCTGTGGCCACCGAGGCGCAGATGGTGGTGCAATTTGACCGGCTGCCCGTCTCCGCCGTCAACGACATGGTGGGGCTGGCCGGCGACGGCTCACCACTGCGGGCCGTGCTCAACGATGCCGCACGGGTGGGACCTGACGCCATGGCGCAGGAGCTGGTCAACGGGATAGCCCTCGGGCGCAATCCTATACAGGTGGCACGCACGGCGATGCGGCTGGGCCTCGGCCAGAGTTTCACCAGGATGCAGACCATTGCGCGCACTGAGCAACTGCGTGTTTATCGCCAGACGACGCTGGCCAGCTATCAAAATAGCCGCGTCGTGGTTGGCTACAAACGTCTGAGCGCGCGTGACAACCGCGTTTGCCCTGCCTGCCTGATGGCCGATGGGAGGGTATACCGGATCGAAGATGGCTTTGACGAACACCCTAACGGGCGTTGCACGTTGATCCCCATCCTCGCCAACGTGCAGCCTGTCCAGTTTCAGACCGGGCAGCAATGGTTCGCACAGCAGCCGGCAGCCACCCAGCGCCAGATCCTGGGCGCCGGCCGCTACCAGGCCTGGCAGGATGGGCGGGCAAGCCTGGACGATATGGTCAGCCGGCGCTGGTCAGACGACTGGGGCGGCTCGCTGCACCCAACCAGGGTGAGTGATTTAGCCTCCCGATAGTGCTATGATGGTGGGTGTCAATCAAAACCATGATCGAAGGGACCGCATCATGCTCCGTATTGTTACCCTGTTTGTGATCGCCGCACTGCTGGCCGGCTGCAATGTCGTATTCATCCCCATCCCCATCGGCGGCCTGACCATGCCGACCACACTGCCCACGCCGGAACCGGAACAGCCGGCGGATGTGGCGCTCTTCTTGGAACGTTACGACGCCCTCGGCACAACCTACGATGCGCTCATGGCGCAGATGGATGACATGGCGTTTGATGACCCCACCTGGCGGGCAGAGACGGAACGCTTGGCTGTGGAGTGGCATGACGCCATAGACACGCTACGCGGCACCACACAGCCCGAGGGTGAGCGTTGGGACAAGCCCTGGAACATGATTCAGCAGGCGCTGCAGTCTTACGGCTATGCGGCCGGCAGCGTAGAAATGGCGGCGCGTGAGGGTAACCCCACGCTGCTGCAGACCGTGCGCAGCGAGTTGGTGCGGGGCGCTACGCTGATGGCTGATGCCATGCGGCTGCTGGGTGAGGAATAGATAGGTGACGAAATGACGCAAAAAAAACAAGTGTACCGTGAGGAAGTCGAGTTTGACGGCGACCTGACTTGGGAAGCATTACGCCACACCGTTGACAAGTTGTTGGCTGAGAACAATCTCCCGGCCGGCGTCAAGATTGACTATCTGGATTGGTCGCAGGGTTCGTCATGCGGGCATCTCCTGATTGTGGTTGACGACGGCGGGTTGACCGTCACATAGGGGAGGGTGAGGCATGAACGCAGACGAAGAACGGGCGGTCAAGGCAGCGATCGACAAGGCTGTTGCCGCCGGCATGGACCGAGGGCGACTGACTTGGGGCATAGAGACATTGATAAACATTCAGCCCGTTCGGTTGCCACTAGCGGATACGCCCCTAACGTTCGGTATGACGATCACGCAGGATGCGCGGGAACCATCG
>CALMSM010000018.1 GCA_937872425.1 uncultured Candidatus Saccharibacteria bacterium | reverse complement strand
CAATTGCTCGTGCAGGACGGGTCTTGAATGGCCACAGCACAAATCGAAATGGTTTGAGCGCTCGTGCAATCACACGGAATAGTGCACCGAGTGGCTTGCTGGCAGTTTTCGCTGCGCTACGGATGTGTCGTTTACGCACTGGTGTATCTGATGCGCGAGTTGCTTTCTCTCGGACGGTTTCCGCCGGTTTAAGCTGTCGCTTCTTGGGTGTTGTCTTCTTGTTCGCTACCACCATGTCTCCTTGCCAATTAAAAAGCCTACATATGCGTAGGCTGCTTCAGAAGTCAATATACTACACCTGGTAACACTTTGCAACTAGGTTGCTCTCGCAATAGTAGACAGACCAGACATTTCTGACAAGTGTGTATTGGCTACTGACATTGGACTCTCTGCCACGTAGACTAAGTAGTTATGAATCGTTAGCGCAGGTTAGGGATAATAACATGGAACGTTGAACCTTTTCCGGGCTCACTCTCAAGCTCTATCTCTGCATGGACTAGTCGTGCAAGTTTCATGGTGACATAAAGGCCTAGCCCGGTACCGCTTTGAGCACGTGTGTGGAAGTCTTCTGACCTAAAGAATTTATCGAATACCCGTTGTTGGTCCGTCTTGCTGATTCCAATCCCTGTGTCACTGACGGCAAACTCGACGCCGTCTTTGGTTGGTTTGGCATGGAGCGTAACTCTACCTTTCTCGGTATACTTGATTGCATTTGTAATGAAGTTTTGTAGAATTTCACGAACATAGAGGGAGGATGACTGTAGCAATTCGAGCCGCGGGTCAAGATCGAGGCGAAGCTCAAGATTTTTGGCGGCCGCAGCCTTGGTGTAGTTAGATTCCAGGCTCTTACACAGCTCATGTGCGTTGATTGATTCTATCTCGACCTCAAGCTTGCCTCGCTCGGCACGAGACAGTGTTGAGAGATCGTTAATCATGCTGCTCAGGAAGTTTACCTGCTCGTGTGCTTCTTTGAGTGCTGTACGAATGGCTTCATTATTGATACCTGACTTTTCATATACGAATTCCGCATTGCCTATATTGCCTTCACTGATAGCAATTGGCGTACGAAGCTCGTGGCTCACCACGCTAATGAATTCGTCCCTCTCCTCTTCGAGTGATTTCTCACGGGTGATATCACGAAGCAAAATAACCCATCCCTCGCTGGTACCTTGTCCAAAGCCCATATGCACAGGAGCAATTGAAACGTATAGGTTTACATGGTCATCTTTGGTGTAGAACAAACGCCACTCTCTGGTGGTGTACTGTGCCCTACAATCGGCAATTAACCTATGGATATCAATGGGCTGATTATTACTGTCAACCGGCTTGAACAGCACACGAATACTCTGACCATCCAAGGAGTTATTGACGTTGAGTATATCCTGTGCAGCGCCGTTTGACAGAACGACGTGCTGTTTGTTGTCCAGGGCTATGACTGCGTCAGCCATGCTGTGTATAAGACTACTGAGACGTTGGCGTTCAATATCGGCGTCTTGTGGGGCGGTCATGTCTGTTTTTGTGGCTGAGACCTTCGTGGGTTTTTTGGGCATAAGCGTATTGTAGCAATGTTTAGCATGCGCTGGCTAGGCGTATACGCCTGGCGTGTGGCTCCTCATCTGCTTACGCTTGTGCGCAAGGTTTGGCACGTACTTGGCTAACTCCGTCCAAAAGGGTTCTCCGTGGCGCATTATTCGCGTGTGATTCAACTCATGGAGCAGCACATAGTCAATTAAGTCCCACGGGAGCTGCATAAGATGGCAATTTAATACAATGTTTGCATGGTTATCACAGCTACCCCAGCGCGTCCGTAATCGTTTCACGCTAACTGAGCGATAGACAAAACCGTGTTCAGTAGCTAGTTTCGCCAATCTGTCAGGCAACAGTCTCTCTGCTTGAGCGGTCAACGCACGTATGACGACACGTTCGGCAGCTTTCTGCACTGACGGGTCTTTATATAGCATTCCTAGCGGGTGCGTGACTCTTGCTTCGTCACCGACGATACGAGTCGTTGTGCGCGTGGCGTCGGCAGATTCATAAAACGTTAGCCTATGTGCTTTTCCGATTGCCATATCTGGCAATAAAACGTGACTTTTTTCGGCTGGCCGATGTTTGGCCAGCCAATCAGTCTGTGTTTGCACAAACGCAACAGCTGCCTTGTATGGCATCCACGTTGGCATGCCAACTCTGACAGTCCCGTCGGCACGGACACTCATGCGGATATGCTTTGTACCTTTGCGCTTCTGGAGAAGCACATTCCCTACGCCAACGATATCAATTGTTTTTTGTGACATTAGCCAATACGTATGTTTCGACGCGAAGGATCAACACGACCAGCAAGTGGGGACGGCACAAGGTTTACCATGCCTGGCTTTGCGAGCCCTGCTGTTGCCTGGTCAGCCTGAAGTAACCCGTTCTGGTACAGCTTGCGTATAACTGCACTGCGTTGTGTCTGGTATGTATGTTTGCCGCTTACCACAATGTAATCTTCGGTGGTTGTAGGATTTTGCATCCCTGTTGCGAGCATATCAAACTGTTTACGGCTCAACGGCACCGCAAACTTATCATCGGACTTTCGTCGGTCTCTTTTGCTAATACGAGCATAGGCAGTCTCCGGGTCAACCTGAAACCAAATGAGCGTAGGCTCTGCCTTGGACTTGCGTGCAAGATCACGAAGCGCTCTACGATGTGACAATCTCATAGCGTTAACGTCGAACACAACGCTGACTCCAGCTGCAAGGAATTCCTCTGTCATGTACTGCATGAGTTGTGTGACGACACGGTTTTCTTGTTTATCAAATCGGGGTTTTTCAAACAGTTCGTTACGGATACGGTCACTTTGAATATGTGCGGCCTGCAACTCTTCGCACAATTGTCGTGCAAAGTACGTCTTGCCTGCTCCAGGGAAACCATAGAGCAAAAACAACGTAGGACGGACGAGTTGAAGTTTTGCCATCAGATACATACTATAACATTTGTGCTCGGCAGGCAATCGAGCCCGCGGACCAAAATACACCGTAGACCTCATAATAAATTTGAGTTGTTGCGGAGCCGGTAGTATAGTCTTGCAATTATGAGTCTAGTTATTGACAATGGTTTTCGGCCTGACATCAGTGAATTTGCAGGGAGTCGCGGACGTTCACTCATGGAAGTCTGGCAAATGGATCCTGTAGGGACACCTGTTGCAGGGATCGAGGGCGCTAAAACTGCGCTTTGGTATGGCACCCGGTACAACCACAACGATGAAACCATATCTGTGGTCATGTCATTACCAGAAGTACACAAGCTCCCGCAAGGTATCAGGGCTGCAACTTACTTTTTTGGTTTGCCGGCACGCGCAACCGTCGAGATTTCACCAGTGCCAACCGAAGCCATGGTCGACGCCGCAACATTTTTATGGACGCCGCCAACAGACCACCTTCCGCTCAAATATTTGTTTGAGACTATCTCTTCGTACGTTCCTCAGCCACGCTAAATAATCTGTTGTGGTTTGTGCTGCATGAGCTGACGTGACCGGGATTTAGGCCTATAGTAGAAAGAAGATGCCAGAAACAAATCCTCACGAACCAACAGCAGCAACTGTGCCCAGAAGACACTTCTTGCGCGGAGCACTTGCTACTGCAGGCCTTGTTGCTATAAGTCTAGACTGGCCAGAGACAATACAAAGTATCATGGAGCACTTCCGTGACCCGACAATCAAAGCCGACCCACAGTCGGTACCTGCCGACCAACCAATATACAAAGTAAACCGTGAAGAAACGGCAAAACTGCCCGTCACGGAAACGTTATTTAGCTCGGCTGCTGAGTTCCTTCTTGCCGCAGATAAAATTGAAAAGGCCCAAAGTATTGAGGAGTTACGCGCCGTATCCCAGACTGTGCTATTTGACAAAATAGGTGCAAATGTTGCGTTTGGCCAAAGTAACCAGCCAGACAAATGGCAAGCCTATGCGCAGACAGAAGCACAAAGAATCACCGGAATACCTGTAGACAAAATGCCGGAGTCAATGCGCGATATACAGGCAACCTATGGCATGCCGGATCTTGAGGCTGCAAAGTTTGCCATCCTCCGCACGCAAATATATGCCGCGGCAGTTCCACTTGCCATCCACCGTGCAACGAATCTATCAGAGTGCGGGTATGTTGCAGGTATGAGTATCCATAATGCTTACTACGATGCGACCATCGACAACGGCATCACGGACACTATCCACGGAGGCGTTATGCTTGATTGCATGGAAGGTACTGAGCGCCGACGATCAGTAGGGTCGCTATGGATGAGGCAAGACAGTAAGCTCGTGGACGTAGCTACATCACGGAGCCCCACAACCTTTAATGACCCGGAGTTTGCAAAAGTTATACCTGGGATGGAGAATGTCTCGCAACACAGGTTGGATTACCCAAGAACTGACGATAAAGAGGTTTTTGATATTGCTAACATCAAAGCAGATAGATTCACAGAGATTTTTACTGGCCGAATGATATTGCCTGGCGACGAAGAGTTCTATACTCCACAACAAGTTCAACAGGAGGTGTTGTTGCGTAGGCTTTATGGGACATTCCCGGAGATACCATCCGATTACTTTGAGAATCTTACTCTATACCGCCGAGAACACGACCGTCTTCCAACGTGGGGCGGAGAGTTGGGGTAGAAGCTATTCGATGGCGCTGTCAGTCATGATAAACTGTCTTCATGAAATCCGTTACCCTTGTCCGTAGCCAAGAGAGATTAAAAGTCCTTATTATCGCATCGGGTGTTGCTGCTATCGTAACAGCGCTTGTATTTTCTTGGTTACTAAGCGCTGCATTGAGTTGGGCCCCACGTACTGAACATTTCCTGCGCCTGGTCGGCTGGCTTGGCATGGGTACTGTCTGGGTCGTGCAGTCAGTTCTCTCCTGGATGGTTTGGCGATCAACGACATACAAAATCACCCCAGAAGCAATTACTGTCCAAGCAAAATCAGGACTGCTTGGGAGCGCCAAAACCATGTATCGATACGAGTCTATCCTGTCGGTGTCGGTTGATCAGAGCTTTTGGGGCAAACGCCGTGGGTATGGATGCATCAAGCTAAATGTACCCAAACTAGACAATGACATAGTACTCAAGGACGTTGACCATCCATCTGCTCAGCTAGCAGAACTTCAATCACGCATCAACAGTCGTGGTGGTAGCGGTCACGCCTTGATAAATTAACTACTTGCACGTCTAATATATTTAGGTGTAGCATGTGCTTATCAACTAAGGAGGTTGGAGATG
>CALMSM010000017.1 GCA_937872425.1 uncultured Candidatus Saccharibacteria bacterium | reverse complement strand
TCGTCGGCGTTGTGCAATGCCGTGGCGCTCAGGGTGTACTCAGCCAGATTGCTGTTCAGGGTCAGGGTAGTGACCATTCTCCAGTCGGAGATAGCCAGCATGATTGCCGTGTCAAGGTCTTCCTTCGTGTACTTCAGGTACACATCGTAGGTATCGCCTGCCCCCGGCGCAACGGTGAAAGCGGTATCCACTGTGACCACACCCGTCGAGCCAACGAAGTCGGAGATGTACCGCACTTCCCCTTCTGGCGCAAGGTCATCGGTGGTGTCTGTGATGTACAGGTCGCCGCCTATCAGGTGGTCATCGCCAAAGCGTTTCAGGTTCACAAGGTCGGTCAGGGTGGTGGTGGAGCCAGCCGTAGCCGTGCCCTGCACCAAGCCGCCCGTTGACCGTGCGAGTTCTTGACGTAATGTGAGAAGGGTATAGCTCATGGTGATGGTTCCTTCGGCGTCCAGTCCTCAGCCGGTTGCGGGGCAGGGGTAGGCGTGACGCCAAGAGACAAGGCGTAGTCCTCAAGGGTCTTCGCCGCCGCCAGCAGGTCGCGCACGGTCGCCGGTTTGTGCAGGGTGGGCGGGCCGTCGATGTTGATAGTGATAAATGGGGTGGTCATGGCAGGGGTCATGTCAGCAATTCCTTGACCGCTTCTCCCCGCAACCGGGTGAAGATAGCAAGCAACTGCGTGCGTTCTTGCGCCGTCAGCTTGCTACTCAGGTTGCGAAGATGCACGATCTTCATGGGCGTGCTGTTTTGGTCAAGTACCTGCACAGACAGGGTACTTGTCACTCCCTGCGGTGTGCCGTTGGCGTCGGTCAATTCGTACCGCATTTCGCCAACGAAGGTCTTGGTCTGTACAGGTGTGGTGTCAACATCGAAGATGGGCATGTTATCCTACCATTCCAATGGTTTGCATGTCGTCAACAAGGCTGTTGACGAAGGCGGCAAGGTCTTCAGAGAACACGCGCAAGTTGTCATAAGCAACCCGCAACGTGTTCAGGTCGGTGAGTTGTGCGTAGGGCGTCCCGCCCTGCGCGTTGTCGATGCCGGTGTAGGCCGATGATTCGGGGTCTGACGTGTAGGCCGATAGGGTCTTGTCGGCGGTCGAATAGGTCTGTGTGTAGGCGCTCGGTCGGACAACGGGAGTAGCACCCCACCATGCCTGCTTTTCGCCCGTAGCCGTGCCGTGCTTGGTGCCGGTCGTGGTGTCAAACGTCCAGTCCCTACCGTTGGCGTTCAGGGTCAGGAGGGCGTTTGCGCCTGAATTCTGCACCACAAGCACAGGCGCTGTAACCGTGCCCGCTGCCGTTTCCAGTATCAGCACCTTGCGGCTGGTTGCCGTGCTTGCTATGTGCATCGTAGCGCCAGGCCCCGATTTGTTGATGCCCACTTTGTCGTTGTCCAACTCACCGTAAATCAGCGGGTCGGCTGATGTTGACGTATCAATAAACAAGCTACTAGCACGTGAATTGTTTGCTCCGGCGTTTACACCGATATAAATGCAATTGTCTCCAGTGGCATTTTGCCCTGCTTGTCGTCCGATTGCTACACTATGATGCTGTGTTGTTGTACTTGTTAACGTGTCACTTCCTAGAGCCACGTTCCCACTGCCAGATGTTACCGCCGTTAATGCACTCGTGCCGATACCGACATTATGGTCAGTATAAGAAGTTATTGACCTTAGCGCATTAACACCGATTGCTATTTGTGCATATCCGGCTTGGCTTAATTGTAATGCTTGATAGCCAATCGCAATACAATTTACTGTTGTTGCTGCTTGTGCTAGAGCTAAGTTCCCAATGGCAATGTTTTGATTAGCGGTTGTTGCCCCGCTATTTGCTCCCATAGCCTCAGCGCCGATTGCCACATTATTAGCACCTGTTGTTATGTAGCGTCCGGCGCCATAGCCAATTCCGAGATTCTGATTAGCAACAGAAGCATATAAAGCTAAGTTGCCGATAGCGATACAATTTACATTTGTAGAATTTGTGTATAGTGCTTGATTCCCAATGGCGATATTATTAGTACCGCTAGTATTTGTGTACGCAGATAGAGCGCCAATTGCTACCGTGCCATCTGCCGTATTGCTAAAAGCTGCTGCATATCCAAGGGCAAGTACACTATCCGCACTAGTGCTATTACTTGCGGAAAACGGCCCTACTGCCGTGCAGTTAATACCGTCAACATTTCGTTTTAATGCCTCAATACCGATAGCAGAATTATAGACACCAGAATCATTATCTGTTAACGCTTCGCTGCCTATTCCTAGATTTCCAAAGCCAAGAACATTTGCGGTCAAAGCAGCTAAGCCAATAGCAACATTGTTGTTTGCCGCCACTTTGGAGAGGGCCAGCCGTCCGATTGCGATGTTGCTGCTCACGGCTGCCGTCACGCTGTCCATCGCGTTGGGGCCAATCGCCACGTTAAACGTTCCCGCTGCGCTCAGCACGTTCAGGGAGTTGGAGCCTATTGCCATATTCCCCGTCCCCGCTCCGAACAGTTGCAGTGCGCCTACGCCAATCCCGATGTTGTCCGCACCCGTCACGGTTCCCGCACCTGTCAGCGCGCCCAAAAACACGTTACGGGTGCCGGGCGCGTGGATGGTCTTGGTTGTGCCTATCTCGTAATGGGCAGAAGTGTTTACCGCATTGGTAAAGGTTTGTCTGCTGGATGTTGCGCCCGTATCTGCCCCGGTCTTGGCGAGATAGGCAGAATGTGCGTGCGAGTCCCCGCCCGTTACGTGCGTGCTGGCAAATGCGCCATGCCACGAAAGCGCCCTTGCATCCGTGTGGTATTGGGTATGGTCATCGTCCAACAGCCCCGATAGTGCGCCGTGGTCAGTGACGCCAGCACTTGCCGTAACCCAAGTCAGCCCGCCGCTGCCATCTGGGGCCAACACTTTGCCGGTGTCGGTCTCGCTGGTGGGTAGGTTCGCAACATCAGATACGCCAAACTGCCAGCCATGCGTCGTCATTTGAGAAGCGGAGCATAGAGGGGGTAAGCGACAAGAGCTAAGATGAGGAAGGCAAGCACCAGATTGACAATGACAAGGCCAAGCACGGCGTTCGCTTTGCGGTCAGAGGGCTTCACTT
>CALMSM010000016.1 GCA_937872425.1 uncultured Candidatus Saccharibacteria bacterium | reverse complement strand
TAGACTTCGATTACCGGCCAGATGACAAACTCGTGTTCACCGGCCTTGAAGGGTTATCCGATCATCGCAACGTCTTGCGCAAGACGCTTGACCTGCGTTGTGAGGAAACCGCCCGCCAAGTCAACGGTGATACTGACCAGTGGATTGTCTGGTGTCACCTGAACGATGAAAGCGCCACAATGGCCGGCCTAATCCCCGATTTCGTCGAGGTGGTAGGAGCCGATTCACCAGAGAAGAAGGCCGAAGCCATCGAGGCGTTTCAGGATGGCAAGTACCGGGTGTTAGTGACCAAGCCGAGCATAGCAGGTTTTGGGATGAACTTCCAGAACTGCCACCAGCAGGCATTTGTCGGCCTTTCCTACTCCTGGGAGGAGTGGTATCAGGCAATCCGCCGCTGCTATCGGTTTGGTCAGACGCAGCCGGTTGACGTGCATGTGGTCATGTCAACCGTTGAAAGGGAAGTCTATGAAACCGTGATGAACAAGGAGCGGGTTGCCCGCTCGATGGCCGAACAACTGATTACCCATGTGAGGAACTACGAAATGAACCAACTGTCACAACCAACCGCAGGTGACGTGAACCTGACCGTGCAAGCCGCAACGGTCACGGGCGAAATGTGGACGGCCATGCTTGGCGATTCGTGCCTACGCCTGACCGAGCTGAAAGCAAACAGCGTTGACCTGTCCGTCTACTCCCCGCCGTTTGCAGATTTGTACACCTACTCCAATTCCGAGTTTGATCTTGGAAACAGCAAGGACTACGCCGAGTTCTTTCGGCACTACGCCTACATCATCCGGGAAGTGCTCCGAGTCACGAAGCCGGGCCGCAGCACTTGTGTTCACACCGCAGACATTCCGGCGCTGGCAACCAAAGACGGCTACATCGGCATCAAGGACTTCCCCGGCGATGTGGTGCGAGCCTACGAGGCCGAAGGGTGGGTGTTTTTTGGCCGTGCCGTGGTTGCCAAAAACCCCCAAGCGCAGGCCATTCGCACGAAGTCAAAGGGCCTGCTGTTTGTCCAGTTGCGCAAGGATTCATCTGACAGCCGCCCGGCCATCCTTGACCATATTTTGATCTTCAAGAAGCCGGGCGAAAACACTACGCCGATTACCCCCGTCTTGCATGGCGAAATGGACAACGAAACCTGGATTGACTGGGCATCCGGCATCTGGACTGGTATCAGCGAATCCGATACCCTGCAATATACAACCGCCCGTGACGCCAACGACGAGAAGCACGTTTGCGCGCTTCAGATTGGCACAATCGAGCGGTGCATCAAACTGTACAGCAATCCCGGCGAAACCGTCTT
>CALMSM010000015.1 GCA_937872425.1 uncultured Candidatus Saccharibacteria bacterium | reverse complement strand
CGTAAGCGCCAACACCGCGATACCAGTCGCCGACTTCAGCGTGCTTGTTGGCCAACTTGGAACGAATGAACTTACGCTCCAATCGACGCTTTGTATTAGGACCACCAGTCTTTCGAGTATGGCCAGGAGTACGCTTCTCCCGATTCAGAAACTCGATACGATACTGAGCACACTTGGGACCAATCTGGACAATACCAGCCCGGAAATCGGTAATACAATCACAGTCAGTAACCAGTCCCTTGTTGGTATGCCGCTGATTATGAATCTTAACTACGAGATTGTAGGCTCGACTCTTGCTGTCTCTAGTAGTGTTCGGGATTTCGTTGCTATCGTTGTTGGACACGCTTGTAGTTGAATTGAGCATTTGATTAATCCTGGTTCTCAGGGAAAGTCAGGCCATGGAAAGCTGCGAACTTGCGAAAGTTGTTCTCCATGTCCTGGTATTGATAGTTATACTTTTCGGCGCGTCGGCGCGTCGGGTCGAGGTGGGCGTCGGCGGAATAGTCGTGAGCTAGCTGCAAATCGTTAGCAAAATCTCCATCATCACAAATATCCGAGAACAAACGAGTATTACTAGCCTTGCAATTTTCCCAGGTAAGAGTGGTACCAACGTGCCCCCAAGCACAACGCAAACCGCTATAAGTCTGGTACATACAACTACCATTCTCATAAGCAGGTTGCCAGTTTTGCGATCGGAGGCCGCGAACAGCCTTGTCAAGAATCTCTTGCTTAGTCATCATAATACTACCGCCTTTCGAGATACATAATCACAGCTACTATTACAAGCAGTGAAAAGAAAGCTACAGCAACAGTTGGACTGACATTGATCTGAATATCCACTTTAATTCCTCGTGCGCTCAACAGGATTCGAACCTGTATTTTACCGGTTAAAAGCCGGATACTCTACCATTGAGTTATGAGCACAAGCCCAATTTATTTACGAGAATTGGTAAACTCGGCAGATTGCTACCCTACTTGAATGTAGTTTCAACCTCGATTACATTGTCAGTCAAGATTTCATTGATTACACGCCAGAATTCTTCGGCAGTGCAAGGTTGTGTAACTACTCCAAATGAGAACTGAATTTTCAGTGCAAATGGTTCAGAGTTTGGATTCTCATAACTCATTTGAGCACCGACAATACGAAGTTTCATCGGATTACTCCTCTAGAGTGTTATCCAGTAAAAGCTCAGCACTAGCCCGGCACTCAATATCCTCTGCCATTTCGAGATTGACTCGGGCAAGAGTGTTGAAACCAGCCTTCTTACATTCAGCCGCATCTTTACGATACTGAGTGGCAGCGAGAATAGCCTGATGGAATGTCATTGTGACTCCTAGAAGCGTGTATTGAAATCAACATCGAGGCTAGCAGCTTCGGTGTTATCAGTTTTAGTGAGAAAAGAATCGGTGGCTCGGCCGGCCGGGCTGGTGTCGGCAAAGTATCTCAGCATTCGCAACTGCTTCCCCGTCAGAGTAAGCGTGTAAGTAGTCTCACCCTTGATTTCCTTGATATCCATAGCACTCTCCTGTTGAAAATAGTTGGCTAGCTGACACTTACTTAAAACCAGCGTCCTGACATTTATTGGGCGACTAACCATCGTGTCCATAGTTGGATTCGGACCAACGCTTTACAGGCTCTAAACCTGCTGTCTCTACCACTGGACTATATGGACGTGTGGAACGTGTTTTTACTGAACACATACCATAAAACAGACCAGGAATCTGCTCAACACAACACAAGATTTTTATTCGTGTAAACCTGGTAAAACAATCACTCAGGAGTAGTTAGATTGTGATAAGCTGCGAACTTACGCAGATTACCTTCCATGTCCTGATATTTGAAATTGTACCGGCTGGCCGCGTGGTTGCTCGGCCACGTCGTCGAGGGCCGCTTGCCGGCGGTGCAATCATGACTTGACTGCAAATCGTTAGCAAAATCATAATCGTTGACATGAAGGTATTGACCAGGAAACTCAGAAGCAGGCCCCTGATTGTCTCTGGTAAGTTCAGTATTGACATGCCCCCACGCACAACGCAATCCGTCTGCTGTGAGATACTGACACCCTTTCTCATAAGCAGGTCTGAATCCCTGATTACGGAGCCCTATAAAAGCCTTATCGAAAATTTGCTGGCGAGTGAGAAATGGCATACCTAAACCTCCTGTAATGCTGATTTGAAATGTAATTAGTTCCCGTCTAAGGATTTCAACCTTAGTTGCAGTCTACTCACCGTTACCGTCAAACGGACGTGTGAATGCTTGCTACCAAATGAGGACGGAATGCCTCACGGGAATCGACACTGTCATCCATGTCACGATATCGGTCTATCTTGCCGATTGTCAGGGTTAATGTGTTTAGACTGCAAAACCCTTTACAGTGTGTGGTTTGTCCGCTGCTATTAGGATAAACAGTAGCTTACGACCATACCACAATCGAAATCAATACTCGTCGGAGCTAGTATCCTCAGGCGGTACCAGATTCAGGAAAACTTCTGGCATATTGACCAGAATGTGAAAATCCC
This sequence comes from uncultured Candidatus Saccharibacteria bacterium, assembly GCA_937872425.1. Taxonomy (GTDB): domain Bacteria; phylum Patescibacteriota; class Saccharimonadia; order Saccharimonadales; family CALMSM01; genus CALMSM01. Next base: position 243 of record CALMSM010000015.1, on the reverse strand, counting down.
GGTCAGGATATGCCTTCTTCATCTTGTCCCGCACCGTAACTGCTTGGCCAGCACTCGTGAACTTACGAGTAACAGGCTTTGAAGATTGTGGGCACCATAGCGCGAACCATAGCTCTTTCTTTTCACTATCTGTCATTGTAGATTCCTCCGTTCTCTATACGGTAGTTAATCCAGATGTTTAGGGACTCACGCAGATTAGACGTGCCTTATAACATCCCACTACTATGCAGAGAACGCAGACTT
>CALMSM010000014.1 GCA_937872425.1 uncultured Candidatus Saccharibacteria bacterium | reverse complement strand
TCGCATTTCATGTATTCACTTTCGGAAAAAACGTTCGGCTTTACTTCTGCAAACGTAGAGAATGACGGCAGCCAAAAGTCAGGCAAGTACCATCCGTCATCATCGCCTAGGTCGTATCCTTCCTTCTCATACTCCCATTCGATGCCCAACGCATCGAAGAACACCGCCCACCGTGCCTCAAGTCGGCTGCGGAAACGATAACCTTTGTATCTGGTTTCAATGGCCTTGATCATCGTCGTTCAACTCCTGGTAATAGTCGAGGGTACACAAAAGGCGTCACCTATCCGGGTTGAGAGCCGTCTACACGTAGGCAGATTTTTCGCCTTTGTGCTGGATAGGTGACGCCGTTTGCGTCAAAGGTATTTGGGCATCAAAAAACCTGCCTTTGGCATGCAGACGGCTCTCATTCGGCTAGTTGAAATTCTAGCACACGGTTTACCATCTGTCAAACTACAGTCACACCCATGCCCGCAAGCCGCTGGCAATGGTTCCCGCCGCTTCGCCCTTCGCAAGACCGGCACGCATGGCGGCAGGCTCCAGGATGTTGTACACTTCCGGCTTGTTGATGACACCGGCCCGGACAAGTTCGCCCAGGCTGTACGCCGCTTTGTTGAGCGTATCGTTGCGCTCGCCTTCCCGTGCCGCTTCCATACGCCGCTGCCAGTAGCGGATCAGCCTGTCAGCATCGCCGTCGAACGTCTGCGCTTCAGCTGGCGTTTCTACCGTGTGCCGGCGGCGTTCCTCCTGCCCAGTGGCCACGTACTGAACGATGATTTCCCGCACCTTCGCCAGTGGTAGCACACGGTTGACAAACACCGCTTCGCAATTGATGCTGCCGTAGAAAAAGCGGCACGCATCTTTGCACTTGGCGTCGGCAGTGCCGAATAGCCAGAGCAGCGCACGACTCGCCAACACGTAGTTTTTCGCCTGCATGATGGGCGTGTCGAGTACAAACAGAACCCGGCTCTTCGGTGCCTCTGGTTGATGCGATGGCGTGCTGTACAGGTACGTTGCATAGTGCTGCACGAACTTGTCACGCATCAGCGCCGGGATGCTGCTGGCTTCGGTGCCGGCGTCGAAGTCGAGTGCGAGATGCTGGCCGAGTTCGTAGTTTGCAGAGTTGCGCCACTGGTTACGATGCCACGTCGTGAATGCGTGGCCATCCGCTATCATGGCGGCTGCGTCACTTTTGAGGAGTTCCATGTTGCGGAATGATGCGTTGAAGTCCCGCCAACGTTCGTCGCCTGGTGGCAACTTCCCGTCCAACTGCATCGATGACACGGCAATTTTGTAGGTGCTCATGCCGTCACCTCTGCCGGTTCGTCGCTCAGCACAACGTCGCCAAGCGCCAGCATGTGCCGGCCAACCTGCCGCAGTGCCTCGTCACGGCTGGACGCATAGAAGCGCATCGGCTGCGTGCTACCACGTCGCCAGAGCATCGCTTCCCATGTGGCAGGATCGTCGGATATTTTGAGCGCCGACACGCTCAGTAGCCCGTATGTGTCGCCCATCATTAGCCCCTTTGCTGTCTACTAGCCCAAAATTAGCCTATCTGCCTGCTATCCTTCGCACGCTCATGCGCCAGTTCCAGCGCACGGCGTATAGCTGCCAGGTCATCATTGACAGCACGAATGCTGTCGCCGTCCACCGCTACCATGTCCAGAATGCCACGGCGCATCAGCGCACGAATGAGCAGC
>CALMSM010000013.1 GCA_937872425.1 uncultured Candidatus Saccharibacteria bacterium | reverse complement strand
CAAACCGCGCAAGCGCATATGGGACCAGTCAGGCATAAAAGAGCTAGTGACAATCACCGTTCCAAAAAAAGTAGAGAAATATTTGACTGATGGGCTTGACCAAACCCAGGTCAGAAGCCGACTATCGGCACTTGCCAGCACACTGGACAGCCGTGGGTGGGCCATCAAAAACGTAACCGCTAACACATTTGCTGTGCCCGCTTTTGCCATGAGCAGTGGGGGCGGGGAGTCCGATAGGTTGGTGAGCGCCGGCGTGTTCCCACAAGCGGTCGCAAATGATGGTGCCCTCGCGTCTGATGACATTTTGGATGAGCGCAACAACCCAACCGCACAAAAACTCGATAGCTTAATCACCCAGTCGGAGCAGGCACGTAGACAAAACCTGATTGCCACTATGCAAACAGCCGCTTCATCTCCACAGTATCAAGCAGTCCAAGCAGCGCCCGCAGCCACCAACCAACAGGCGACAGCACAACCACAATGGTATGCACAAGCGCCAGCCAGCCCAGTAGTGCAATCCGCCCCAGCACCTATCGCAGCCCAACTGCCAACACAACAGATTACTACGGCTGCACCTGTTGCTGGGCCACTACCGAATGAGCAACAATTACTTGATAAAATCCACCAAGACAAAGCAGCTGGGCTGGCCGCACAAAACGGACACATGAAGCGTTTGCAAACAACGGAGGAAATCCAAGCAGCTGAGGCGGCGGCAGCTGCAGCAAAACAAGCAGAGGCTGTTAGGCTAGAAGAACTCAAGCGACTCGCGGTCAACGACGATCTCAATATCGCAACTATTGCTCGGCAGGCAAAGCAAGACACCGATGAGCCACAGATACTTGGGGATGGTGAAGTTGTCATCTCACTGCACTAACCAAACGAGAGAAAATCGTAAAGTATAGTGGTCGACATCCGCCCTCACTCGAGTTATACTAATGCTTGTAGACGAGGGGATCGTCATAGCTTTTGGTGGGTAATGTGAGACGAAGAATATGAATCCAAATACCAACACACAACCAGTGCAGGGACAGCCTATGGGGTATGCGCAGCCGCAGCCTGGTTATCCGGGGCAGCCTGGTGTTCCTGGACAGCAAATACCCGGACAGCCTGGTCCTGGCCAGGCACCTCCTGGGCCACAGATTAAAAGTAACCCCAACAGCACTCAAAACACTCTCCAAATAGCTGAAATCAGAGATGGTATTGTTATCATGAATGATGGCAGCTTCCGGAGTGTCGTGATGGTGAAATCCATCAACTTTGACCTCATGAGCCCCGAAGAGAGAGAGGCTGTTGAGTATAGTTACCAAGGGTTTTTGAACTCATTGTATTTTCCTATTCAGATATTCGTGCGTTCTCAAAAAGTTGACTTGGGCCCGTATATTGAGCGATTGGACAAGATTCGATCCGAGCACGACAACATGCTTTTGGCTATCCTCATGGAGGATTACATTGGGTTTATTAGCAACTTGAGCATGCAGACTAACATTATGGATAAGAAATTCTATGTAGTCGTACCGTATTTCCCAGTAGCGGACATCACAAAAGCAATAACCCAGAGCAAAAATTTCTTTAGCGGTATCATGGATATGTTCAGTAACTCCGAGCAGCATGTGCGTATTAATGAGGCAGACCTGAACAAGGCCAAGGACGAGCTTCGCAACCGTGTACAGGCTTTACTGGGGGGTCTACAACAATGCAGCATCCAGGGCCTGCCACTTGATACACAGGAATTAATTGAGCTCTATTACGACACATATAACCCCGATACAGCAACGAGACAACAGCTCAAGAACTTTGATGATTTAACTGCGCCAGTTATCGAAAAGGGCGTCGGCATGGCCAACCAGCCACAGCTGGATAGGGAGATGATTCAGTAATGGCATTTGGTAAAAAAGCCGCACCTCAGCTAGATCCAGTCGCACTGGCCCAAGCTCAGCGTGCGCGTGAACAGGCTGAGGTTCAAGTTGCATTCCAGAAAGGCATCACGGCGCTTCGCGATTTTATCGCACCGAGCTCGATTGAGTTTAGCGCCAGCCACTTCCAGATTGGTACACGCATTGCCCGAACATACTATGTATATGGATTCCCCCGACAAGTATTCACTGGTTGGCTCAGTAGCATGATTAATATGGATGAGGTCATGGACTTATCGATGTTCATCTACCCCGTGGAAAGCCAGGTGGTGCTCGAAAACTTGCGCAAAAAAGTGTCCCAGATTGAGGCCGGAATTCAGATTGATTCAGAGAAAGGCCGTGTCCGCGACCCTGGCAAACAGGCAATGATTCAAGATGCTGAAGAAATGCGCGACAAGCTTCAAGTTGGCGAAGAGCGATTTTTCCGCTTTGGGTTGTATTTCACAATCTTTGGTTCATCCATGGATGAGCTAGAGTTCATCGCGCACAAGGTTGAATCCGTACTTGGCCAGCAGTTGGTCTATAGCAAGCCGGCAACAAGCCAGCAAGAGCAGGGGCTCAACAGCACCGTGCCGCAGTTAACAGACCAGCTGGCTATCAAACGTAACTTCTCAACCGGTGCGCTGAGTACGACGTTCCCATTCACTTCTGCAGACCTGACACAGGATAGCGGTATTTTGTATGGCATCAACATGCACAACTCTGGTTTGGTTATTTTTGACAGATTCAGCCTAGAAAACGGCAACGCGGTGGTATTTGCTAAGTCTGGTGCTGGTAAGTCGTTTACTGTGAAGCTCGAGGCACTCCGAAGCATGATGTATGGCACGGAGATATTTATCATCGACCCAGAAAACGAGTACCAACGCATGGCAGAAGCGGTTGGTGGTGCTTATGTGCGGCTCAGCTTATCATCTCCGACACGCATCAATCCGTTCGATCTACCAAAAGTAGTTGATAGTGAGGAGTCTGACAATGCCTTACGAAGCAACCTAATCACCCTGCATGGTTTATTGCGACTTATGATGGGTGGAGCACAATCTCAGATGCAAGCGGGCGCAGCCGGCGGTGTGTCTATGCCCGCATTAGCACCAAGCGAAGAGGCAGACCTTGATGCTGCACTGATTGAAACATACGCCAAAGCGGGAATCACAAACGACCCACTGACCCACAATTCGCGGCCTCCAACAATCAATGACTTATACGATACCTTGCTCCATATGGGTGGAACAGGACCACAGCTCGCACAACGACTGCGTAAATATACCACTGGTACCTTTGCGGGTATATTCTCACAACAGAGCAATATTGACATCAACAACCCCATGGTTGTATTCAACGTCAGAGATCTTGAGGACGAACTCCGCCCCGTTGCTATGTACATTGTGTTGAACTACATCTGGAACAAGACCAAGAGCGACCAGAAAAAACGCATGCTTATTGTTGATGAGGCGTGGCAACTCATGAAATACGAAGACTCAGCCAACTTCCTATTCTCACTTGCGAAGCGTGCACGTAAGTACAATCTGGGTATCACGACAATCACACAAGACGTCGAGGACTTCATGGGGAGTCGTATGGGGCGCGCGATTGTTGCAAACGCCAGTATGCAGATATTGCTCAAGCAATCCTCATCGGCTGTAGATGTCTTGAGCGATGTGTTTAAGCTCACCAGCGAGGAGAAGAAACGCTTGTCACAATTCCCTGTGGGGCAGGGCTTATTCTTTGCCGGCCAAAGCCATGTACATATCCAAATCACTGCTAGTCCAACCGAGACAGGACTTATCACGACCAATCCTGACCAAGTTCAGGCCATGGAGGCTGCGGGGGACATGGGTGGCGTTCAGCCGCAGGGTACGATAGACCTACAAAACCGTTTAATGCCGGGGTTATAAATAGGCCATGGCGCTCAAGACCGACGAGAGAAGAGGCAACGAATACGACGATGATATGGGCTGGCATTACTCTGGTGGCGAGGGCGAAAATCACGACGATGGGCTGGAGGATTCATGGGATGAGCCAGCAATAGCCGACGAAGACCGTAATACCAAGCCTGCACGATCACACGACAACAAAGCACTCGATAAACAAGAAAACTCAGCGGGTGATCACGACCATAGCGACACGGCTAGCCAACACGAAACCAACGTGGTGGGTCCTGGTGGCAAGAGCGGAGGTAGTCGTTTCCAACTTACCCCAAGACGAGGCATAGCCGGACTCATCGTAACTTTAATGATTGGCGGAACCTTTGGATTTATGAGCGTATCGCAGGGGCCCCTGCAACTACTCCACTTTTCTCAGCTTTTGCAACGCTTTCATTTTGCTAATGACGAATCATTCTCTGATAGTAGGGTTGGCAAATTATACAAATACATGAAAACCAGAAACAGCCCAGAACGGCGAAATCTGGGAAGGTTTGGCAATGTCATGGCGGATCATTATGAAAAACGCCTAAAGATTGCTGGCATTGAGCCAAAGTATGACAAAGGGAGAATCACGGGATACGATATTGACCCCAACACCGAACAGGGCCGGAGAGCCTTGGGTAATATCGGTGCCGAGGGGGTAGATGTGCCCCAGGGACCGGTGGAGCCCGGCAAGAAGATAACCGTAGATTTGGATGGCAAAAGTAATAAAGTACGCCGGGGGGTCGTGCGCGCCACAACTGCTGAGGCCGGGATGAGCAAAGTATCGACTGCGGTGGCATCAAGGTTGGGCATAAAAAGGGGCAAGGTGGGCATGTTCCATCCCATACAAGAAGCCAACCGAAAAGCCGAAGAAACAATCAATGCTTATATCAAAAAAATACTCGAGAAGCATCAGGCAGCGAGAGAAAATGGGCCCGATACCGACTCAATAAGAGTGAGTGGCGACGACACAGACCCTGATGGTCCCGATGGTCCCGAAACTCCACCACCTGATCCAGATGCCCCTGAAATAAGCGCAGAGGCTAATGGGCTTAGTGGCGAAGCAGCGGAGGCGGGCAGTAAGGCTGGGGCCGAGGGAGTAGAAGCAGCTACTCAAGCAGAGAAGTCGCTAACATCTAAACTTGCCGGCAAGGGTGCTGGAGCGCTGGCTGTTGTTAGTATGATTTGTGGCCTACAGAAACTTGGGGACGAAATTCCAAAACTCAAGTATGCCAAAATGGTTGTACCATTGATTCGCATTGGGATGGAAATGATTAGTGTTGGTTCTCAGATCCAATCAGGACAAGACGTAAGTCTCGACGAGGTGGGAGTGTTGGCAGGGCAGCTATACAGCAAGGATGATAAATCGTCGGCATTCTCTGCGGCAAGTGTCCAGGCAGAGCTTGGCCAAGAACAAACTGGGCCGGATATGCCAGAAGAAGACGTTCCTAACGTGGATAAGCCTGGCTTCTTTAAGGTGTTGGATGAGCTTATTAGCTTTGTACCAGCCGGCGACACGATGTGTAACTTTGTGACCAGCACCCTTGGAAGCTGGACTGTAACTATTGTTGGAACTGCTCTCACTTCAAGCACACCCGTTGGTTTCTTTATTGGGATGTTTAGTGGGTATGCAACGGGCGTAGTGGGGGGAAAACTTCTCGCGCCATTTATGAAATCCTTGGTCGGCTGGCTGTCTGGTAGAATACTCAACACGTATGGAGCGGCCGGAGCACTACTCGGTAACTACGCGAACTATGGAGCTCACCTTGGTGCGAATGACCTATCGATAGCAACCGGTGGCACCGAGCTTAGCGCGGACCAGAGCAATGCGCTGAAGGCTGACACACAAGAGGGCATTCGTGACGAACTCAAGACAAAGTCATTGTATGCACGGTATCTTGACCCGGCAGAGCCTGACTCGTTATTTTCAAAGGTTGCATTTGAAAGCAACAGCACTCGAAGCCAAGTGCTTAACATTGCATTCCTTGCCAACCCACTCAAGAGTATTGGGTTTGCATTCTCTGGACTCACCAAAAGCGCATCGGCCGCTACAACAAGTTATGACTATGGATCTCCATCGTTTGGTTTTACGCTCGACGAAATGGACAGCGACCGTTATGACAACCCCTACGATAATGCCGATAGAGTTGAACCAAAACTAGCCGAGCTAAATGAAAAGTACGGTGAGAAGTGTTTCGGCACAACGATAGATCCCGCGACTGGAGCTATTAACCCTGGCACAGAAGTGAAACACTACGAAGAAATAGATAGCTCGTGCAAAGACAGGTCAAATGTTGAACTAACTGATTACCGATTCTACCTCGCTGACGTCAAGGCAGCTCGCGCAACAACATGCTACGAAGGTGAAGACGATGAGGCATGCGCGGAGATGGGCTTTGGTTCCGGCTCTAGCAGCACGGGAGGTGGGACCACTCCACCAACTGATGTTGTAGACAAAAGACAAGACACGTCAGGCATGGCCTGCGCTGCGCTTGGGTTGACTGGTGAGCGAGTTGAACCGATTGGTGATGGTACGATAAAAATTAAGCTGTGTGATTATGGTGGTGTTAAGGGCGTAAACGCGTCCTGGAGCAACAACATGAGTCAGATGCTTAATCAGGCCAAACTTGATGGCAAGGAACTGTCTGGTGGAGGCTTTAGAACGGCAGCCGAACAAATTAGACTGCGGCAGGTAAACGGTTGCCCAGACATTTATACAGCCTCACCAAGCTCGTGTCGTGTACCGACCGCAAGACCAGGAACATCAAATCATGAACTTGGCTTGGCGATAGATTATAGTGATATGTGTTATCCAAACTCAACATGCGTTGGTAATCCACGTTATGATTGGCTCGTTGCTAACGCAAATAGGTGGAAAGTGTTAAAGCTGAGCTCAGAAGCCTGGCATTGGTCGGTGGATGGGGGTTAAGATGAAAAGTATTGTATCCAAACTATTGTACTTGAGGCGAGCTGTCCTCTTATCTTTGGTGATGACTTTTCTTGTACCAATAGTTTATGTCAAACCCGTTTATGGCGGCGGCCTCAGCCCGGCGCAAAAAAAAGTACTAAGCTCGGGTGTTCGCTATTTCAACACTGAGCTTGAGCAGTGTGAAACTGGCTCCTCCTCGGGTGGTACATCAGGAGGAACCTTTGCTAGTGCTCAATTGATGACATTTGCATCCCTGCCAATCACATCTACGTGGGATATCTCTGACAGCACAGCAGAGCAGTGGTTTCTAAAGCAAGCAGGTGCCAGGGCTACAATAACAAGATATGGGCTCAACAACGGCAATATCGGTGGTATCACTTCCGCCATCAAGACAGCTGGAGTTTCGCCCGTATTCTTTTACGCTTACACTGTCAACGAGGGTGGTGGTGCAGGTGGTTTTATCAACCACTATGGTAGTGAGGCTGCCGGTGGGGGATTGGGAAACGCAAAACGTGATGCAGAATATTTAGCTAATCAATCAAAAATAATGACCAGCCAACCCTCTTGGATTGATGCCGGAAATCCAGTCGACTTTGTGCCGCAAGATGTCAAAGCGAGTGGAAATGCTAGCTTTCAAAGCATGCCATCGGGGACAATTGGTAGAGCATATATTCCAGCAACGGCGGCAACAACCTGGGAGGTTTATTATCCTAACGGCTTGAAGTCGGAATTCAACCAAGTGCAGAATTATGGCCACCCATTAAATGACACAATGCAGAATATTCAGAAAATGGGTGGCGACCCCACGAAAGGGGGCGCAACCGTGCAGAGTGGGGCATCCTCTAGCGGCTGCCCAAGCACAACAACGGTCTCGGGTGAGGGTATGGAAAAGGCGATTACCTGGGTAAAAACAATTGCAGCAAACGATGGCTACGGCTATGATCAGGGCACACGAACTACCGGTTGGGACAAATGGCAGTCGGACCCCAATTGTACGGATAAATGTGCTAGCTTTGACTGCTCGTCATATATTTCTGCCGCTTTGACGCTAGCTGGGTATTTTGACACCAACCCGAACTTTAATACAGGGGATGAGCCACAGGTTCTGGAGCGAGCAGGATTCACAAAAGTTGCAACATCCGCAGCGACGAGCGCTGGCCTCCAAGCCGGCGACATACTCATTGCGTCAGGTCATCACACTGCAATGTATATTGGTAATGACCAGATAGCGGAAACAGGTCATGACGAAAACCACAACTATAGTGGTGGGCAAGTAGGTGACCAGACTGGTGACGAAAACCATGTTCGTGGTTTTTATAACTACCCTCCGGGTGGTTGGACTTTGGTTTACCGAGCACCAAACTAAAAAAGGAGAAATCGATGTCGTGGAACCCATTTTCAAAAAGTAATCAAACCTACAATACTCAAGACAACCCTGGGAAAAAGAAATTAATAACTATTGCCGTTGTGTCGGTGGTGTTGGTTTTGGGTATTCCTGTATTTGTAGCACTCAGGAACAGGCCAGATGATTACACACGAAGCGCTACTGAGGCCGCGAGGAAAGTTGCGCCACACGCAAAAGTCAGAAACCTAAAAGTGGCTGGAGGCTTTGCTATAGCCACTGTCAGCGATTCCACTGCAGAAGGCCAACTATACGCTGGTAATATGACCATCTTTAAGATTAACGAAGACAAGTCAATGACACAGATAGCAAGCGGCAGTTCTTTTACACCCCTCGATTTGCTTGAGCTAGGCATACCATTAGAAACTCAAGTCGAACTTGTGGGGGGCAATATGGATCAAATTGTGCAGACCTTAGCGGGTGTGTGTGGTTATAACGGCATAGATGCCCCTGGCTATATTGGTTTTGATAGCTCATTCGAACCAGACAAATGGGAGATTGATTCAGGCATGCTGAGTAACTTGACGCAGGTTTTAACCGATACGCTTAGTAACAAAAACGCAGCAGCGAAGTCTGATGAAAAAATAGTTTGTGTTAGGGCTACTAAAAATAACAGTAACGCCATAACCGATACAAAAACATATATCAGCACTTTCACGCTAGAGCTTCAGTTTATTACGCGCGGTGGAGCAATAACCACTCATGTACTTACTTTTTCTATTGGACCTAAATACTATCAGAGTTACACCCTTGATGGACAGAAGTTAACGTACATACCTAATCAAAACTACATCGAGGACTAAGACGTAGCTAGCCCATTGCGATGACACGGCAATTGCCGAGAAAATGTTGCACAACGATGTCTGCGTCGGTGGTTGTGATAAAACTCTGGTGAGTTTGTAGATAGTCGGTGAGTTTGCGACGCCGCGCACCATCGAGCTCACTAAACACATCGTCGAGGAGGAGTATCGGCTTGATACCGCGTGCTTGTTCGAGCGACTCAAGTTCGAGCAGCTTCAATGCAAGCATAATAGTTCTGGTCTCGCCACGTGATGCGGTTAAAGCAAGCTCGTGCCCGTCGATTGATATGGCTAGGTCATCTCTATGTGGCCCTGTGCTAGTGAATCCTCGTAACGAGTCCTTGTCGAGGTCTCGCTCTAATGCGTGGAGCATAGAGCTCGTATAGTCCTCTGTGGTTATTTTTGAGCTGTACGCCAGCACAATGGTGTGCTCTGTCTCTACAAGCGTGTTATACAGCTTGTTAAGCGCAACAGTATGAGTGTCGATAAATTGGCGTCTGTGCTTAACAATCTGGCCACCGATTTCGCTGAGCCGAACATTCCACACAAAGAACTGATCTGCAAGGCCACCTGTTTTGAGCAGTCTATTGCGTTGGGCAAGTGTCCGTTTGTAATCACGACGTAGCTGGGCAAAACTTGGCTGGATTTGCTCAAGTACGTCGTCTATGTACCCGCGACGAAGATCTGGTGACTGTGTTAGCAGCAAAAGGTGATTAGGCTCGAACAACACTACAGGAAGTGTCTTGTTATGTGGCAGCCGTTTAAGGTCGTTGGTATCAATAGTATATGTCTTGTCGACCGCTGCACCGTGATTGGTCTTTTGGAGCTTTATGGTGCGTTCTGTTTCGTCAAGTCCAGCATCTAGTCTTGCCCAGTCGTGTTTGTGCATAATCATGTCGGCATCCTGTGCCCTATATGACTTGCCCCGACAAATCATTAGTATTGATTCGAGGAGATTGGTTTTACCGCTGGCGTTTGGTCCAACCACAATATTAACCCCTTGCTCAAACTCAAACGAGGCATCACTATACGACCTAAAATTCTGTAAACGAATCGACTCAATCACAGTATGTATTGTACTCGTTTTTGGGGATTAACTCTTAAGCGGCATAATTATATGGGTGTAGTCATTGTGTTTTGTGCCAGTTAGCACGCAAGGCTCGAGCTTGCCGTTAAACGAGAGGGCCATCGTGTCTCCTTCGAGTGCATGTACTGCGTCGAGAATATACCGAGAGTTGAGCGTAATCACGCCCTCGCCGGCAATAGTTGCGCTCGTACTTGCTGTGTTTTCGCCTAGTTGTGAAGCTACAGCACGGATGCTTATTTGTTGCTCTAGCTCGTCGAGGTGAATCGTCACACTGCCAGCACTTTCGCGGGCGAAAAGAGCAGACACTTTGGTGATGTCAAGGAGCTCTTTTTGTGCAACTGTTGCACTGTGTGCAAACTCACTAGGAATGAGTTTGCGATAATCCGGGTAAGCCCCCTCAATAAGGCGCGCGACGAGTTCAATATCGCCTACTTTAAATAGAATCTGTTGGTCATCATGTGTTATGTGTACCTCTTCATCACTGTCGGTGAGTATGCGGAGAAGGTCTTGGAGCGCCGAGGCAGGCACAAGCAAGTTAAAGTCTTTGTCTAGTTTTGTGATGCGCTTTTCGGCCAAACGGTAACTGTCGGTGGCAGCCATAAACAATTGTTTATCATGGGTGTGTATATTGACCGCCGTCAAGACAGGCCGAGCTTCATCACTAGATGCCGCAATCAAAACCTGCTGGAGGCTTGTTCGTAATACGTTGCTTGGTAGAGTCCAACTAGTACCGTCAGATATGCCAGGCATAACAGGGTAATCCTCTGCACTCGTACCGTTTATGACCGACTGGTGGTGGGGGGTTGTGATGTTGAGTTTTGTCTCCTGGAGGTCGAGCGTAATTGTACTGTCGGATGATAGGCTCGCGACAAAGTCTTGCATTAGTCTAGCCGGCACCGTGATTGCGCCCTCTTCTGAGACCTTCGATCCGATATAGTGGGTAATCGCAATGTCTAGGTTGGTTGCCGCAATACTAACACGGCCCCCAACTGTTTTAATGAGTACGTTTGCCAATATAGGTAATGTGCCTCGACTATTGGCTACCTTTGCAACGCTACTTAATGCTTTGTGAAGATTTTCCTGGGTTACCTGCAGCTTCATAAATAGATTCTCCTTTTTGTCGTTATTGTTGTAGGTGCTGTGGAAAGTGTGCAAAACACAAAAATAACAGGCATAAACAACCTGTGTATTAATTGTAGAAAAAGCTGGGGAAGTGTATGGATAAGCCGAGGATTCACCCACAACAAGGCGGAGGTAGTAGTTATGGGTGTGGATGATAATGGAAGTTGAACACAATTCGTACCCAAGCTTTGCACACGAAGTCCACAGGTCTGCACCATGTTTTTAGGCTGCATACAAATGCTCCTTGATGTCAGATATAGCCGATTTAATAACAGGATTGAAAGCAGCCTCCCTGGTAATTTTTTCAACAGAGTGCATGGCTGTTGTGTGGTCTTTTCGACCAAGTTCCAGTGCTATTTTAGGAAAGCTAAGGTGTAGTTCTTCGCGAAGCATGTACATTGCGACCTGGCGAGGCACTACAATATCCTTGTCTCGCTTTGACCCTAGAACATCCTCGAGCGGCACCTGGAAATGTTTAGCAGTACGTTCAATGATTTGTTTAGGATTTATGTGTTTCGGCCGAGCGCTACCTTTGCCAATCACCGTCATAACAACATCAATTGTTGGAGAGACGCCGCGCATCTCACTGAAAGCCAACAACCGGTTGATTCCTCCCTCGAGGTCACGAAGACTAAATGGGAATGCCGTGGCCAGATAGGCAACAACCTCTTCATCAAGCTCAAAGCCATGCTGATGAGCTTTTGTTTGTACGATCGCACAACGTGTTTCAAACTCCGGCATCTGCATATCGATAGTCATGCCCCATGCGAACCGAGATTGTAGACGCTCTTCAAGCAATGGAATATCACGAGGTGCTTTATCGCTACTGATGAGGATTTGTTTGTTGGCTTGGTGGAGTGCATTGAACGTATGGAAGAATTCTTCTTGGATTTTGTCTTTGCCGGCAAAGAACTGGATGTCATCCACGATAAGCACATCAGCGCTTCTGTAGCGGTTGGCAAACTCGTGCGCACGCTTGAACCGTAGCGCTTCCACAAACTCACGAACAAACTGCTCGCTACTAATATAGACAATACGCGCGTTGGGGTTTTTTGCTTTGACGGCGTTACCAACGGACTGGATGAGGTGGGTTTTACCTATCCCAACACCACCATATATATACAGCGGGTTGTAGCGGCCACCCGGATCACTAGCTACCGTTTGGCATGCTGTGTAAGCCAGCTCATTGCCTGGTCCAACCACAAAATTATCGAACGTGTTGGTTTCAACAAGGCTTGGGCGGCTTGGTTGGTTGGTGTTACCAGAAGCCGTCGTTGGTTGGCTTACGGGTTTTGTGCTAATCGATGTCGTTGCACCGGCCAATATCGTTTGCTCTGTTTCGGCAGGCGACTGATCGGCCGAGGCGTGTATCTTGTACTCAATCTTTTTGGGTGTAATACCATTATTGGCAAGTGTTTTGGCAACGAGCTCATCATAACGTTTTTCCATCTGCTGCTTAATAAACACAGTCCCAACACCAATCACAACGCAATCGTCGGTGCACTTCAAGAGTCGCGTTCGCTTAAACCACGTCACGAAACTTCCCCTCGAAATCGATAGTTCTATCTCACCAAGCACTGCCTGCCATAGATCTTCTTGCACTGGTACTCCCTTTGTATCGCCTACTATACGCTAGAAGTCATTGAGTTTTCCACATAGTTTGTAGATTACACACCAAAAATCAATAAAATGGGCTGAACAGGGCAGGGTTTATACACACCCAATTCTCACCACCGTGTAAAGTGTGGATAAGTTGTAATCAAACGTGGATAAACAGGTATAAAATCGTGGTAAAACATTGTCAAAAACACCCAATTTTGACGGCTCTGTTGTTTTTGTTTTGAAATAAAGCCCACCTCTGGTACAATGAACGTCTATGCCAAAACGAACCTACCAACCAAAGAAACGACACCGAGCACGAGTGCACGGGTTTATGAAGCGTATGTCCACAAAAGCTGGTCGTAATCTACTTGCCCGCCGTCGCGCCAAGGGCCGTGCCCGCATCTCTGCGTAAACACATCAGTTGTCCCCGATGCAACATAAAGTGTTGTAGATTTACGACACCGAGGTTTAAGTCGCCCTTGATTAGTGTTAAAATAAACCCTAAGAAAGCGAGGTCAGCATGTTCATAGCCTCTTGGTTTGAGGTCCTGGTAGCAAAGCCAATTTTTAACCTGTTGGTTATTATTTATGGGTTATTACCGGGCCATAATTTTGGGCTGGCAATCATTGTATTTACAGTGTTGGTTCGCCTACTTATGTGGCCAATGGTACGCAAGCAGCTTCACCAAAACAAGCTCATG
>CALMSM010000012.1 GCA_937872425.1 uncultured Candidatus Saccharibacteria bacterium | reverse complement strand
AAACAATAAAAAAAGGCGTGATCTCTTTTGAGATCACGCCTCATAAAAACGGACGTAGGTACTATTCGATTTTGCTGACAGCTCAATATCTAGGGAAAGTTGTCAGAAATTCCGGATAAGAGCTGCCTGCGCAACTATTATAGCAGAACTGCGAATTATGTCAACAGTTTCGCCGCAAGTTCATCCGCCGCACCATTTGGATAAATTTTCGAGCACTCCGGCTCAAACCAAAGCAAAAGGTTGCCTGACTCGTCAACCACGAAAGACGCTTTCATTAGTTTGTGCGCTCCAACATGCGAAGTTTTTGCCACCTGCTGAAAACGAACGATCATTTTTATCCACTTCGGTGATATATTGTCGGGAACGAACAAACTTAAACCTCCACTAAACGACACTGACAGCGATAGCCGTGGCATTGTAAGCCGCTGGATTGCGGTAATAATCCGCCGTTACGCCACTCGCTAGCCGTCTTAATTTGTCCATCAAAACCGGCACAATCCGAACAATGTTCGGTTGGCCCAACCTGCCACTGTAATCTAGGATTATCAGTACGATTGACCTGGCCTAACGCGTAGACGCTGGCAAGCGTACCGCCCCATAACGGTAAGCGGTTGGCTAGGCCCTGCTCGCCTAGATTGTCGGCAGCGTATTTTCCACTGTAGATATCATCAGCGAAACCGCTAACGGCATCCTGACTAATACTAATAGTGGCGTTTAGCTGGCGGCGCTGATTAGGTGTCAGGTCTTGCGCGTCAGCGGTCTTTGAACCACGCAAGAAAGCAGCCAACAGCAAAGCGGCAATGATAGCTTCCATTGTGCGCTTAAATGTGCTCTTGTCGGTCTCGCCATTCACGGCAGCGGTAGCAGCTTCGTCTATCTGGTCAGTGTAATCAGAGACAAGCGTATCAAGCTCATCGTCCTCTTTGGTGACAGATTTGATTGCAGGCTGTTGATCTGTTGGTTGCGTGCCATCCATTGCCGCTTGTGGCGTCACCGGCTGCTCTGTCGGCCGATACAATTCTTTCAGCGCATCTAGCGCGGCCAATGCTCTTCGCATCTTTGACCGGATGTTGACGTTCGGCGCTGTGTCGTAGCGTTGCCATGCTGCTTTGGACTGCGCATCAATGGCGATTAGGACGGCGGCGGCATCATTCGCCGCAACGTTGGTTGGGTCATCAACGCCAAGATTTAACACACGTGCTATCTCTGGGTCAGTTGACATAAACAATGTCAACACGTCCATGCCATCGGCTAATCGCCCATCCTCAAGCTCTAATTGCTCGAATTGTTCAGGCGATAATTCACCGTCGTCAACCATTTTTTGGCGGGCAATGGTGAGGGTGGTAGCGCCGGAGGTCAGGTCAATCGTTCGTGCTTCCGCCCTGGTCTTGCCCATCGTGGCGGCTTGGTTATCCTGTGTGTCGTCTACGTAATCAAATTCGGCCCGCAACGATTCAGGTAGCACCTTTTCTTCGTACTGGATAGCAAAATCTCGCATGAACTGGGCAGCGCCTTTACCTTTGGTTTTGTTGTCCTGTACTTGCGCATCAGCCTTCGTATGCCCTGACATACCAAATGAAAAAGCCAGATCGCGTAAATCCAAACCAAACGAAGCCGCCAATATTGCCATATCAAGCATGGTGGCGTCCATGCGATTAAAATTATCCGGCAAGCTAGATAGATCGATAAGGTCTAGCTCTAGGTCTGCTGTGGGCGTCTGTGGGGCAATAAGCAAAGTACGAGCAAAACGAGTCAATCCTTGCGCGTCCATTTTGTTCTCTGCGTGTTGAACCGCACTGACCAACTGTTGAAGTGTAGCGCCTTTCTTGGCGTACAGAATTTGACGTGGTGGCCGACTGCCTAGTTTTTCCTGTGAGTAAACCATCATGTCAAACAACTCTTGTGCCGCATCGATAGACCGGCTTACAGCGCACAGACCTACATCGCACAGCGCTGAATCGGCGCTCGGCATAGATGACATAAAAATGATGCGGGTGTAGTGGATTTTATAGCTTTTGCCATCTGCGTGCTCATAGCGTACAGGATATTCAACATTGCCAGTACGAAAGCAGCGGCACGAATCCAGATGTATTAACGCTACTACCTGCCCGACGATAGGGCCATCTGGTTTACCAGGCCCCAGTAGCAGCATGAACCCGCCGTTATCAGTAGACAAATAATCATTGATAAACTTCGATAGTTCGTTTTGGAAACCTTTCAACATGCCGCTATTGCGCTGAATGTCGTCTTGTATCTGCCTGGCTAACGCTACATGCGCCCTGACCGTGGAATCTCTTGGCGTAATGTCTAGAGGGATGGCTAGAACTTTTTCAATAAAAGTGTTGACCGTGATCTTCAGGTGGTCAGACTTTAGCGCGAAATTGCGCAACCACACATCACGAGCTTGACTGTAGTAAGCCGGCGCAAGTTGACCGGCTGCGCCGATCCACTGCATAACAGCAACATCGATACCGCTTTGGCCGGTGCCATTAATGTCAAATGGCGTCGCTCTTTGTATTTCTCTGATTAACGGGTCTGTTGCCATGTTATGCAAATTCCATGCCCTGCGATATATCGGTGTACATCACGGCGTAACGGGTTGCGTCACTCCCATGATCGTCAAGTTTCAACGGCTCCTCTTTGTTCGGTTTGCCGTCTGACGTTTTTGCCCAAACATAGGTGGCGAATTCATCCTCTGTTTTAACTGGCTTAAATATAGCTTTCAATTCCGCATCAGTCTCAACCAACGAATCTTCGAGAAAATAGATTCTAGGCTTGCCATCACCGGCCTTCGCCAACCGTTCTTGCGTTTTCTCTATACCGACCGTTACCCGCTTATCGGCTGGTATACAATAAATTCCATTTTCGTCCAGTGTAGCCCGATCTTCAGCATCATGATCGCAAATAGTTGCTTCGATACTTTCGCCGGTAGAAAGTAATTTGATTTGCTCGGCGTGGCGGCGAACCGTGCGTTGTGTCATATACATCTCACGATAACGGTACAGCCGTCCATCGTCATCAATTGCCCACCACTGACACACGAACGGGTTGGTATATCCAAAATCAATTACACGAATCCTACGCCACGAATCAGGTATTTTGAATCTTGGAATCAGGTGGACTACCGGATCGTATTCGTAAATCTGACCCTCAGATGATACCCACAAACCCAGCCGTCCGCGCTTATACCTGACGCCGGTTAGAGCATTCAACGTCGATATTGTCTTTTCGCCTGCGCTTGTCCACCGTCCCGCTTGCTCATCATACAATCGTGGATTATCTTCGTGCCGACTTTCGATTATTTTCAGTCTTTCGCGCTGTTTAATCCAGTGCGTTGGTGCATCTGGATTACAATCCCCCATTACCTGCGTCCACGGAGCGTTGCCTGCTCTACCAGTCGCCCTACCCGTTAGTTTCTCCCAGTCGTCTAACCGTAATTCTTCAGCCTGATTGACATAAATAAAATCGTACTCAGCAGACAAGAACTTGTCTGGATTGTCCATGCCACCGACAATTAAACGACTGCCATTAGGATACTGGTAAAATTCCGGCTTTTCCCCGCCGTACTTTGCTACGCTGCTTTTATGATGCGATGGCGGAACCGGCAATACTTTTTGTTCGTATGTGACGACCGCCGAACCAACACAGCTTTTGTATGTCTTCCTGACCATTAAAGCCCGGCAATTGGAGAATAGGCACAAAATTAAATGCAATTTGTTCAGCGCTGCAAACGTTTTGCCCGTTTCGTACGGGCCAGACAAAATGCACTCTGGCTCTTTGTATTCCAGAAAATCAGATGCACCGCCGCGGAAAAACGGCGCATCTGTTGTTTCGGCAATAAACGGTTTACCCACCTAAAAGCTTCTGTGCAATCCCAGGCTGAACAATGGCGATAGGGATTTTCCCGTCATTCTCTTCAGTGCCGGTAATTTCTTGCCGCTCCACGTATCCACGCTTGCGCCCCTGCGTCTTCAGGAAAAATATCAACGCCGTGGTATCTTCGCCAGAAAGAACCTTCTTATAGAGCATCGATTCCGCATTGTCGATCATGCTTTCCCTGGCATCCTCCAGCGCTTGCATGAGTGTGGGTGATTCCGTACATCGGTTCCAGATGGTGCCGCGCGAAACGCCAAGCTTTCGGGCGATGACGGCCACATTACCCTTTGTTTCTGCGATAAGCGGTTCTATGTCCGCGACGGTTGTTTTAATAGCGCCCATTTTTATACTGTCAATTCACCAAAAGAGCGGTCAGAAGGGATCGAACCTTCCCCTGTCGGCTGGTCATTCCCTAGCTTAACCAATGTCATGCCGTAATTATTAACGCCTTCGGGTATTACTACCCCAGGCTTTAACCGTAACTTATTTTTCTTGAATTTACGATAATCGACTTGATGCTGCCACCGCCCCCACTTGCGCGTTATCGTTGTCACATCGGGGTGTTTCTGCTGTAACTCCAATGCCATCTTATAGCGACCGTCGCCCTGGTAGTGAGGCGTCATTCCACCGCTAACGACCATTGTCTTTTGCTTGTCCACAAGGAACGCGTAGAAAATCGCTGTACAAAATCCATTCTTCAGTATACGCAAACACAGATCGGTATCGTCATTGTAAAATCCCTCATTGCGATAAGGTATGCTGGTTTTTATGAGCATATTAGAATAGATTCGAGTGTTAAAATTGACTGGTGGCCTTTTCTGATCACTAGGTGCGAACATTCGATAGTGCATTCCAGAAATATATAAATTATCATATCGCTTAGTAAAGTCCTCTATCGTTTTTAGTGCAGTTCCATCAAGCATTTTGATTCGCTTGTTTTGATGAAGTCTATAGATACATCGAATATTATCGTCAAACGTCCAGAAATATTCTGCGCCTAAACTCTAGGCATAATTCCAGATGTAATTTCTGGTAACGACTAATCCCTTATTTACATGAGGCAATACATGTATCTTGTCTTTACCAACAAATTTCGAATATTTTTCGCATTCTTGTTCCTCGACAAAAGCAGTGTATGGTACTTTCAATTCGTCAAACATCTTGATTGTTAGACGACTATCCCATCTGCCTTTTGTAGGAATAAATACGGGATAGTCAGGATTCATCCTTGTATCCTATATTCTTTAGAACTTCGTGCGGTTTATAGGGATGCCAAATTGATTTTGTTTTGTCAGTGAATGTTTGATGTATGATTCGCGCGAAGTCGTCAACGTCTGAGGCTTTTTCAAAATGAACAATGATACTCCTTAACGCTCGCTTATCTTCCTGTTCAAACTCCGGCATACCACGCCAATGCTCGTTAGGATCATCCCCTAGTCCTTCTGGCGTCAACTCCGCCAGCATCGCATCAAGCTCACTCTGTTCAAACAGTCCTTGCATATCTAGCCCGGCTTGCGCATCGGCTAGCAATTGCTCTACATCCCAGTCCAAATTGAGTTGCGCTACTCGATTCGCCGCGATGCTGATCTCTCTGGCCTCTGGACTGTCAGCGCTGGCTATGTCATCACGTACCATGATAATCGGCTTGGTGCCGTCATGGTGAACAACCAACACATCATCATCAAACACGATGGCCGACGTTTCTAATCTGGCTGAACCGTCTATTATCTCACCATCAGCGGCGGCGGTCATGGGTGCCACATAGCCACGCTTGCGCATGGACGATTCAAGCGTACCCAGACCACGCTGCTTGTGCTTGTTTAGGTTGCGCCGTTGTGGGCGAAAGTTGGCGATTTTCTCTTGCTTAACTTCGACCATTACGCCGCACCCTCAAGCATCTTCATCTTACGTCGCCACCGGTGATTGAACGCTTCAAACTCTGCCTTGTACGCATCCTGCATCGTCTTGTATTGCCGCCATGCAACATCCGTGCGCCTGGACTGAAATAAAGTAATCTGTTTGCCCAACTTAACCACACGCTCTTTTAGCGTTGGGCTGGTGAAGTAACTATGTGTCCAAATCCCACAGGGGCAAAGCAAGCCAACCTCGATCAGATTTGTTCTGACCTGGCGCTCTTGCAAAATGTCCTCTAATTTGTTTTCGGCATTGCAATGCTCGCAGACAATGAATTTGCCGGCCATCAACTCACCACGTAGACAAACATATTAGAATCTCCATACTCCTGGCGGGCAGGGTCGGCCATTTGGCATACGATACGCCATGCCCATGTGCCGCAGTGCCGATGCCCGTTTTAGTGTGGCGCTATTCGGGTCGAGCACGAACCATGAGCGGCCAAACGGTAGGCATACACAGATGCAAGATGCCCTGCGGCGCGTTGTATTAATCATCGCCATTTGTCCCGATAGAAGCTATTGTTATCTGCACTCTGCGCAGATGTAGCGATAGTATTAGTGTCATCGTCATTGTACAGGATTTGCGCCGTACTGGTCTGGATAATTTTGTTTTTAGCCAAAGCGAACAACCATCCCAGAATAGAACCCATGCTAGCGGTTGATGCCGGTACGCTCGTTGGCTCCACATTGGCATAAGCCCAAACATCAGCAACAGCGCTAGCCGATGCCCCCACCGACGACCGGATATATTCCGTGCCACTAACGCCCACAGCCACAACGCCGCCCGCATCGGGCAACGTCATCCCGGCGTGGTGAAATGCTCCACTACTAGCTGGTGATTCATACCAGCCAGTAGTACTGAATGCCGAATAAACCGCGCTGCCATCCAACTGATAAACAATACAGCCGATGGCCTGGCCGGTTTTGCTTGCGCCGAGATAGGCGTCAAATGGGACGGATTGCGTCATTTTGCACCATTACGAATTACGCCCCACGTGGCGACGATGCGGCCATCGGGCGTCAGTTGCGGAATTGCGGCAATGCTGTAGCCGCGCTGCGCAACGAAGGCTTGCACCTCGGCCAAAAACGACTGATCCTCCTGGCGCTCTTTCTCTGCCTGCTGGCGTTGGTAGGCGGCGATTTGTTCAGGCGTGATGGTTGGTTCGGTCGCTTCGCTCATTGCGGTTTCTCCCCTGGCAACTCAAGTCCGAACGTCCCAGGTGCCGCTTTTTCGATGGCTTGCATTACTGTGACGATAGTCGTCATCGCCTCCTGTAACGCTGCAATATGTGGCAACACGGCAGACACCATGTCGGCGTGCGGCTGTTGCCAGTCGGGATTGTCCGCAATCCACTGCTGAAGCGCCTGGTATTCACGCAGTGCCTTGACTGCGTTTGGGTAGACGCCGTAGCGTATCGTGTCCCGTGGAGCGTTGCGCATGGTGGCGTATTCGATATTGCGTGCGAGTTGTTCGTTGGTCATATTTATGTCATTCCAAAAGCTTGCCCGTCGTCGATGAGAGCAGTGACAACTTGGAGCAAATTGTCCGCCATTGCGCGTAAATTTTCATAGGCAGTGCGCAAACTGTTTAAGTTCGCCACGGTCGCGTACACACTCCCGACCTGAAGGTTGTCCACGCCGGTATAAGCGCCGCTCTCGGCGTCAGTCGTGTAGGCGTTGACGGTTCGGGCGGCGGTGGAATATGTCTGTGTGTAGGCACTCTGGGCGGCGGCGGTCGGTATGATTTCCGTCGTCGAACCGCGACGAAATTTCAGGCGAGAGTTGTACCAAATGTCCCCGTCATTGGGAGTGGTAGGGTCAGACCCACTCCTGATCCGCTGTGACGCCCTGTTGCTATTGCTTGCCGCAATATCCAACAATGCAGTCGGAGAGGTGCCATTGATTGCAACGTACCCTGGGCCATTCACGTAAACACGCGGCGATGGAGACACCACGGCATCCTGTGTTGTTGCGGCATCCGAGGTGTGAATCACAACTATGCCACCGTATCTAAATTCTATGCCAGCCCACCCCGCCGTTCCCGTTCCTACCGTCCGATATTCGTCCGTAGAAGGCCAGCCTCGTAAATTTTTCGCAAACAATACGTCGCCATAATTAGCCCGCCTACTAATGGAAATCACCGCAACCTGGTCGAATGTGGCTGGATGCCCAAACCACATCTCACTGTTGACGCCCTTCACATCCAGTGTTGCGCGGGGCGACCCGCCATTTATGCAGAGACGCTTATTTGTCGAATCCCAGGCTCCCATTGTCGTTCCGTTGGCTGATTGCATTAGCAGCGCATTCACCCCGTCCGCAGCCGGCCTCCACACTCCCGTCACCACCCGCCCCGCCACGGTCAGCGCATCGTTGGCGGCATCGTAGGTCATGCCCGCATCACCAGCCAGATCACCCGCAGAGTTGAAAATCACCTGCGTTGTGCTGCCAGGTACAGCGTGCGTGTGGCCGCTGGCAGCAAAAGCATCCGGAGCACTGCCTTGCAGCGTGGTGGCATTCAGCCCGCTGCCATCCACGTCAACCGTGAGCAATTTGGTCAGCACGTCCGCGGCTGTATATCCTGACGATAGCAGATATTGCGTGTGCGGATTCGCCAACGCCACATGAGCAGCAACCGCGCCGCTGGCCTCAAAACCCGTGTAAACAAATGCACCGCCGCTGTGGTTGTAGGTGACGGCCTTACCATTGTCGCCGCTGCCGGGAACGGGCACGTCAACGAAATCGCCACCACTAATGCGAGACGGAACAAATGTTACAGAAGCCATATTAAAACAGCACCGGAAGAGTTAAACTCAGCAAATAGGACACCGCACAAATCCAGACAAAAAATACAATTCGAGTAAATACAGGCGTGCTAATCATCTTCTTTAGTTCTTGACTCGCTAAACAATTCTTTGAAAAGTTTTGTCCTGTCGAGAATCTTATCATCCCGACTCGCCAGCATATTCGCACTGAGCACAGCCACAAAGCACACCAGCATAATCAATAGCCCAGCGCCACAAAACCAGATGGCAAGCTGTCCCATGTACTCAATTTTACAATCAAATGAAATTAATTATCAGTCACCCGTTGGGGGACAAAATATATCGGAGATTGAATCGAGGTTGATAACATCAGCCTGATGCGCGCGCAGTATGGCGTGCTCCAGGCAAACGGCCTTAAGCTTTACCAGCGCTCGTTTACGGTATGTTTTTACCGTTTCGGCGGACAAATTCGTTATACTCGCTATCTGCCCGCGAGTGTAGCCCTGGATAGTCATTGTAAAGACTTCCAATTCTCTAGGCGACAAATCTCTAGGCGACAAACTCACGGCTTGCCTCTCTCTAAAAAATCGACATGGCTGCGCAGTTCAGCCACGCCCAGCCGAAGATCAACGATTTGACCTTTAATCGTCTCGGTCTGTTGATAGGCGATAAAGGCGAAAATCACCACAACCAACAGCATCATTACGAGCACCATTGATAATTGTTCAATTCGCTTTATCAGCCCGTCAACCTCTACCCGCAGAGCGCCTTCGCTGACCGCTGCCCGATCCCTGCCACCTCGATGCGCCGTGCGGTAATGGTAGCGGCTACCAGGCAATACCACCCGCTCATAGGCGGTAAAAAAATCTCCACTGTCAGCGAGAGCAGCGGAGAAGAGAACGGTCATAGTCACAGCCTCC
Source organism: uncultured Candidatus Saccharibacteria bacterium (assembly GCA_937872425.1). Taxonomy (GTDB): domain Bacteria; phylum Patescibacteriota; class Saccharimonadia; order Saccharimonadales; family CALMSM01; genus CALMSM01. The sequence goes on along the minus strand of CALMSM010000012.1, from coordinate 3,958 downwards.
ACATCGGGAAGCTGGCCGTCATAATAAATCAAATCACATGCTACCGAGCGCAAACGGTTTAATAGCTCCTCAATAAATTCAGGCGAAGAGCAGGTGTTCAAATACACCAACTTCACGCCCAAGATGTGAGCGTAACGAGCTACATCCATAGCACTGAGGTATGGCTTCTCAGACAACCACACGCCATTTTCGTCAGCGTGAGTCAGCAGCGCCAGTACGTCACATGATTCACTAATCGCAACCTCATGCGCTATGTCAAGATTTGAGACAAATCCAGACAACGACGTTTTGGGGAGTACCATGTGGTCAGCAGTGAAAGCGTCCGTTTCGGTTTTATTGTCAACTCCCTCCATCTCTGGAGAAATGCAAAAAACATTCATGTTAAGCACCCCGCGATTACACTTACACTGCGTCACTATGTAATCGTATGGGGCGCCTTAATCCTTCACATCACTACCTGACGACTGTACTACAATTGAGATGTTTTCTCAACTGAAATCACTCATCATTCCAACACTGGCAATCTTTGCCAGCAGCATAACAATGCGGACATATACCAACGACAAGGCTTACCATGTCGGTAATAAAGTTCATATTTATATCTAGTCCATTGCCGCGCACACCATGCGCAATCATTAAATCCACAACCGTTCTGAGTAATTCCTCGTGCTCGATGACCTCATCTGGATTAAGTCTTTTGAACTCTATCATTAACTCCCTCGCTGCACCCCTGTTTTGGCCTCAAATTAGCGATTTATACATCAACGTGTAGGTTGGTATCAAAAACTGAAAACATCGCTAATTTGAGGCGTTTTATGCCAAATCGTACACAGTCGCGGCGATGCCGCTATCGCACAACGTCCGCACGATGACAAGCTCAATAATTGCCCAGTCACCACCAGCTAGTCCGGCGCCTATGCGTGGCATGTGGACGCTATAGTTATTGTTGACTGCGTACAATGCCACATGGCGTAGGCACGTTTCGAGCGCAGCGTAATCAATCGCCGGTTTGCCTGGTTTGCTGTAGCGCCGTTGGGCGATCATGTTGGCTACCGTGATGCCTTTCCGAACGTCAATAAAATCACACATGCCTAATCGTCTGTGGGTCATATCTCGATAAAATTTCTCTGGCTTTGCCCATCGTACTGATATTGCGCCGCTAAAGCCCTTGCCCCATCCGCCCGCCGTGTTACAGATGTGCGCTATGATAGCCGGGCGTGCGTTTGGTTGTGTAGCGTCGCCTATGACGTAGTTAATCACGCAGCCTCCCTTGCTCATCAAAAATCTCACGCTGCAATTCAATCTCCTCTAGCCAAATATCCGCTTTTTCACCCGTGCTAGTGTGCTTGATTAGCGCGTTCTTTCGGCGTGTAATTAGGCGCTTACCCGGAATAGTATGCGCTGTATCGGCGTGCATTGCATCGTAAAGCAATGTTGCCAAGCGCATGGCCTTGTCTGTGTATCGCTCGTTTTTCATGATTTCTCCTTTAATACCGTCAATCTGTCATCCATCCCATGAACTTTTCCCGTCTCCACGGCTCTTTCATCCAACTGGTATCGGGGTCAGGCAGTGACAACGCTTGCGCCACTGTCAGCCAGTGGTCAAAATCACAATTGACTGTTTTGCCCGATTTACTTGTCCACTGAACGCCGCCTCTTTCCTCAGCAGCCAGCAACAGCGCCAGCGTAGAGCGCACATCCTGAACGCAGTAATCAATCACTGCCTGTCGTTCGCCTTTTGCCCACAGTTCAGGCGCTTTGGCCCCATCGATGCCTTTTACTTTGCGAGGCGTGCCCATGCCAGCGCAAAGGGTGTCTAAGCCAGGCGCGTAGCCTAGTTGACAAAATAGGTGGAAGAACATATCGACATGATTGCGGGCAAGCGCCTTGCATAAATGTGACATTTTCGATTCCGAAGCCAACAAGCGCAGGTCAAATCCTAATGAATTAAAACCAACCAGTGTATAGCCTTCAATAGCTAAATTTTCCAATCCATAAACGGCGCATTGCAAGCCAACATTACCAAGTTCTGGGTATCCGCTCCACACAACCGCATTGTCGCTGTCAGATAAAGCCACAGCGACGCATGAGACGCCCAACGGCGCAACTGACCACCAGTCGGTAACGCCGGTTACGTCTTTGATAATCTCTAGGTCGAAAACTGCGTATTTGTTGGTCATTGTTATTCTCCCTTTGTTGTCACTTATTAAAAAACTTCGCATATTCAAACAAAACACGTTGGGCTTGCTGCTACTACACGAATAATGATAGAGTCTAATTTAATGTAGCAGCATTTTCTAGTAATTACATACCTCTTTTATTTCGTACTCGTGTATTTTACATACCTTACATACCTCGACATACCTTTTGCTTAGAACACCCCCACCACTATATGTAGTACCTACCTATCTATATCTAGTAGTGTACCTATATTTTAGTATATAGGTATGTAAAGGTATGTAGGTATGTAATTTACACGAGTAAAATGCTTACATACCTTGATGATGAGGTATGTAAGGTATGTAATTTAAGGAACGGTGTATAGCGGCGATTTTTCCTTGATGCCATACCAGCGCGATGGGCGTTTTTCGTTCCTGCATCCTTTTTCTTTTAGGACTACTGCAATGTCCATTTGAATTTGGCGCTCATTTCCCTGGTAGCCACGCTCACGAAGAACAGCAATGATTTTTTCCGTCTCCTCTACCCATTTTTCATTGTCAGGATTTACATTGAAACATTTATCCAAATAAACTTCAGCGGGATTAATCATCACGTGTTCGGCGTTGATGGCGTCTCGGCTCTCAACTTCGCAATCTACAGGTGCCCCTGTTTCGCCCGCCTTATACAACGCTACAGCTTGCGCCCAAACTTGATTGACGTTAATCTCTTTAGAATACTTTTTACTAATGCCAACAAGGTCAACGCACATGAATCGCCTATTACCTGTGGTATCTCTGAGATACCCAGTGCCATCGTCATTGACCGTTCCAACAAACGAAGCTACAACCCATTTATTAATAAGGTTGTGGGCGTAGGGTGGCTTGTAAGATGCCCTTTTCTGCATAATCAATTGCTTGATTGCTTCTACGTCCTGACGCTTTGTGGTTGCGCCTAACTCGCCTACTTCCCAAATAAATTTCTTGGTCATCAACATGTAGGTTTCCTGGTGGGCATCTGGTCGAATCGGCCCCTCATGTCCAAAATCTGGTAACGATAAACATAACCACGTTGCCAGATATGATTTACCGATGCCTTGTGGCCCACCTAACACAAGCATGGCGTTTTGCTCCTGGCCTATGACTTTGGATGCAGCACCAATTAGCCAACGCTTAAGAAAAGCATGAAATACCGTCAATTTGGAGCCATCGGGATATGTAATCAAATCGTGTTTATCAGTAAAATAACAAGCCAACTTTGCGATGTGGTCTTGACCATCCCATACTTGCGAAGTCAGATAATCAGTAATAGGATTAAATGGGTTTTTCGATGCGTGCGCTACGTAGGCATCTTTAATCACGTTTATCTCCTTATGTCCTAATGCCCGCATGTCTGTGTTTATGTGCGCTTCTATGGCGTCTGACATGGGCTTTCCATTCACCTCTATTGTGTCATCTAGATCATTCATGCGAAAGCTGTAGCCAATGCCAGCCAAAATGCCTATGTATTTCCACGGGTCAAAAATATTTCTATTTGTCGGCTTACTGTTGCTATTTTGTTGTCCGTTGCCTTGTGGTTGTGTCGCCGCGGTCGGTTGAGCATTTGGCATAGTAAATTGATAGGTCTGCGCAGTATGCCCATTCCCATTAACTGGCGCTGCTGTGGGCGTTTTTACCAAATCATCTGGATTACCCAGGTTCGTCACCTTCGGCTGATAGGTGTTAGCGCATGACGCCACGGCTTTATCAATAGTAGCATTGCGGTAATCGTCTCTAAGCCATTTTGGACGAAATAGCCCAGA
>CALMSM010000011.1 GCA_937872425.1 uncultured Candidatus Saccharibacteria bacterium | reverse complement strand
CGCGAAAAAATGGACATTGCTGGAGGCCACCCGCACCTGGCGCAGCAGCTCGTACCCGTCCATGCGCGGCATTTTAATATCGCACAACACCAAATCATATTGGTTCTGGTTCAGCTCGACAGTGACTGCCTTGTGAATGATGTCTTCGGCCCACTTCACGTCTTTGTGCAGCAGGTCGCTAACCATCTGCTCAGTTATGACGCCTTCGCCATAGGGGAATTTCTCATCGTGCTTGATTAGGTGACCAACGCCGACAGTCAAATGACCAGAGACAATCTGCCCGGCTTTATAGGGTTTCGTCGGATGAACCGCATCATCATATACATAGAGTCTTTTGCCTTCTTCGTTGGCTAGAAAATGCTCGCCAGCAGGGCTCAGATGGACTAATCCGTTCATTTAATCTTCCTCGGTGGTACACCTTTTGATTATCGCTTGCATTTGATATCACTGCAAGGCTATAATCATAAAACAATATTGCTTTTGGAGAAGAAAAATGTCTGAAAAAACCAGTACCGCACTAACTTTAGTGCCAATTATGACACCGGACGAAGCAAAGACACAGCTTGCTCAGCTCCAAGCTTTCGTCACCGGCTACATGGTGGATGGTGAGGATTATGGCATTATTCCCGGTACGCAGAAGAAATCTTTATTTAAGCCAGGTGCGGAAAAGCTTTGTGAGATTTACGGGCTTGCCGCTGATGTTGAAATCCTCCACTCGATTGAAGATTGGAAGTTCGATACTTTCCCGATGTTTGACTACACAATTAAAACTAAGCTCTCTCGGCGTGATGGCACGATAGCCTCTGTGGGCCTTGGCTCTTGTAACTCTTGGGAAGGCCGCTACAAGTGGCGCAAAGCTGAGCGCTTGTGCCCGGAGTGCGGTAAGGATGCTATCTGTATCAGTAAGTTCGACGACAAGAATGGCAACCAGAAATTTGGTAAAGGCAGCTTCTATTGCTTTGCCAAGAAAGACGGCTGCAATGCTAAGTTCGCCAAAGACGACCAAGCTATCATCGGCCAGGAAGTCGGCCAGAAGCTGAATGACGACATCGCTAGCCAGAAGAACACTATCCTCAAGATGGCTAAGAAGCGCAGTTATGTTGATGCTGTCATTGCTGCTACTCGTTCTGGCTGCCTCTTCACTCAAGATGTGGAAGACTTCATGCCTAACCCCTACGAGAACGCCGTAGATGTAGAGGTCGTTAGCGAAGAAAAAAAACCCGACTCCACCAAGGTAAGTGCGAAAGCCCAACCTGCCAAGGAAGTCAAAAAAGCGGCAGTTGCAAGTGCTGAGGTGGTTGAAGAAAAAAAGTCTGCACCAGTGGTACAGTCCGGTGCTCTTACAGTGGTGAAAGCCACAAGTGCGGCGAGTGCGGATGGCTCAAGGGCAAATGGTGCTGCAAGCTCCTATGCGACAACTGGGGATGACGACGAAGTAGAGTCCCTCTACACCCGCACTATGGAAACAGTGGACGACACTGAGGCTCTGCAAGCTTTTGCCGATGCGGCACAAGACATGACTGGGCTACTTATCGGCTTGTACGAGGCTGTGTACGGTACTGAGGTCAAAGAGCCTGCCAAGACTAGTGTTGGGAAGTTGATGCTCAACAAGACCATGAAAGAGAAGCTCGGTATCAACGCCGATACTCGCGCCACGAAATACAACTACGAAGCTGTCAGAGAGGCTTGTGGCCTTGCTATCGCTTCTTACAGAAAGGAGGCTTAGATGACTGCTGTTAAGCAAGACCACGCCGCAGAGATAGCCGAGCTACAAGCCATGCGCGTCAGTCAAGAAGAAGTGCTAGAAGCTTTCGACAGCTCGCAAGAGCAAATTGACAAAGCCAACCACACCATCAAAGCTATCGACGCTGAAATCACTCAGCTCAAAGCCATGATAGTCAACGGCGAGATGTTCGCTGACGGCGTTCAGCAAGATGTTCAATTCAGCGATGAGACTGGCACGTTTACCGAGAACGCTGATGGGCGCATGGAGCCAGACCTAAGCTCTGAGTGCTGCTCAGAAGAGCCTGCTACCACACCGGAGGAAGGTAAAAAGGGAAAGCAGAAGGGCGCTTCAAGAAAACAATCCCGCGCAACCGTACCGGCTGGCTTGGCCGAGACAAACGTTGGCACCATGGTAGTTGGCTCGACTCCCCCGGAACATGGGTATCCAATGATGCCTGGGTACGGGAAGATGCTAGAAACCATTGGCGAACTAGGGTTGTCAGAGAAGCGCAGGAACGAGCTGATTCCGACCTTGTATGACATGCACCTCGGAAGAGCGAAAGAGTTCCTCGGCCCTTCACTAGACAGCGAAGCGCATCAAGTGGCCAGACAACAAACCATCGAGTCAATTAAGGCCATGTTAGCCAACCAGACCAACAAAGAGATGCAGGCCGTAGAAGACGAGAGCAGCTCTGTGGTCGAGTGGGTGGAAGGGCTAATCACCATGGCGTTCGCCAAAGACGCCCCATGGGAAGCTAAGACCGTCTACAAGAGGGCTTTTGATGCAGCTAAGAAGCAAGCGAAAGCTGACAAAATGGTGGCGCCGACAGCAGAGATGATAAGAGGCGCTGTTCATGTCGAACTCGACGCCCTAGCTAAGTTCTCCGACGACTGGCCAGTGAAGATACCGGCATCGTTTGGCCAAGATGACTTTGGTGGCACTGAGCTAGACGACATCGTGGATTATTACTTGTCGATAGACGAGCAGTTAGAGCGGCTCAAGACACAGTACGAGCGCAGAGTGGCGCGTAAGAAGCAAATGAGGGAGGTGTTCGATGCTTACATCAAGCCAGCTATACAGCCTTTGGTCGAAGAAAAAATCGCTGGGAAATCTACCAAGTATGTCGATCTCGCAACTGGCAGACTACAGCTACGAAGCTCTGGTGGCAAGCTCGCACTGCTTGACGAAGAGAAGCTCACTAACTGGCTCCAGGTACTCGCTCCTGCCACGCTCAAGAAGCTCGGCGTCGAAACAGTGGTTACTTACAAGTACGGTAAAAAGGAGATTGAGAAGCTTGCTGAAGAGAAGAATCCGCTGCTCCCACTTACTGCTTTTGGAGAAGCCGAAAAAGTAAATACCCTCTACATACAAGGGCTGCGTGAGAAATAATGCTAATCACCACTTATCTGCATTCCGACAAAGAATCAATGAGAAACACAGGGGAAGAAGCAGGGCTGAAAGGGAGGGCACTAGAGAACTTCAGGTACGCTCTATACGAAGTCGAGTTCACGCTGAAGGTTGATGAAGAAACCGGCGAAGCTGAAATTATCGAAGTGAACGGACGACACTTGGTGCTGCCGTAATGTTCGAGGTGTGGCGCGTGTCGCCGGTAGCTTGCTATATCAACATACCGTGCCGCGCCACACCAAAGGCTCGCCACGACAAGAACAACAGGACGCCACTCTGCACCTTGAAGTTTGAGCGCGAGATAGTATCGACCCAGGCACAAGAGGCCTGGAACTGCGCACCGTATGACGGCCCAATCGGCTTGCGAATCTGCTACTACGTGCTCCAAGGTAAGCCGAAGCCTGACATATCCAACGCGCTGAAATCAATCGAAGACGGCATGAATGGTGTCTTGTACAAAGACGACGCGCAGATAGCGTACACGGAACACGGTTACGCACTATGCACAAGTAAATTAGACGAAAGAGTAGAAATTGAGGTTATGCTCGGATGACCGACGCACTAGACCAAATACTGAAAGAGATAGACTACATGCGGGTTCTGGCTCACTTAGAGCCAAGGGAGAAGACTGATGAAATCTGGTGCATATGCCCGGCTTGCAAAGTCAAAGACGCTTACATACACAAGGATGGAAGGGCGATTCTGTGTCGTCGTCAGAATAACTGCGGTGCCACCACGACTCTATTGGAGTTGGTATCGGGTGTTCCTAAGCCACGAGGAAGCGACTTCATTAGGGCAATTGAACTTCTGGCTGAGAGAGGCGGAGCGACTTATACAGCAAGGGTTCTTGACCCCCAAGCTCAAATGCAGATACAACGTAAAAAGGAAAGAGCGGATACTCTAACCGCTGTTTCTGAATACGCCACCGAAATGCTTCAAGCCGACATCACCACTGGTGGTGCCTGCGCCAAATACTTACAAGAGAGGAACTTCGATGCCACCAGATGCCTGGGTTATGGATTTGGCTACATCAGAAACGCTGCCGAGCTGGCTGCCGTTGTATCTATCGAACTCGCAAAAGTCCTCGGCTTTGCAAGCGACACGGATAGCGCAGGGCTGGTTTGGTCCGCTGCCTGGAACAATAGATTACTTATTCCTCTTCGAGATTTCAAAGGAGTTATACGAGGTTTTGCAGGCCGAGCAATTGGAGATAACAAACCTAAGTATATCAACA
>CALMSM010000010.1 GCA_937872425.1 uncultured Candidatus Saccharibacteria bacterium | reverse complement strand
GGTGTGACGGTGGGGGTGGTGGATGTCAGCGTGTCCCCCCTTCCCTCTATCACTCTCTCTCTGCTCCCCACCCTGCCTGCTCCCGCCTGCCGTGCGCCGACCCTGCCCCGCTCACGCCACGTCGAGACCAACTACACACTACGTCAGTTATGTCTAGCTGTACTCCCCATCGTCGGTGTCATCCGTATCCATGCCGGCGTTATCGTCGCTTCCCGTATCCTTATCGGTAAGAATCGCACTATCACCGCTAACAATTTGACCGCTAGCCCAGGGTGCTGTGATTGCTTCTGCTATCCTATGCACCAAATCGACCTTTATCTCCGGAACATTGCCTGTGAGCATGAATAACTTATCGAATAGAATGCCCATGCCGACAGAAAGCTGGCTATAGCTAGCCGTTGCTCTTTTTAGGTGCATCGTCTCGAAGATTGAAACTAGCTCAGCAACTATCAAAGTCACCAAAAGAGTATTTTCTGCTTGTGGGTCTCTTTCAATCTTATAGCCAGCCAGTGCAGCCCAGGTGATGAGGCTGGACGGTGAGACTTTCATATCCTTCGAGACTTTCGCCAGTGAGCCGAACGTCTGGGGATAGCCAGCCTGATGCAGAGCCTCGACACAGGCCGTCTTGAAGTCATCGTCATAGCCTTTGATACCAGACTTAACCCGGTCTGTAGCAAGCTGAGGGGTGCGGGACATGTGATGAGTGTACGCCTGTGGTGTGGTGTGGGTCAAGCCGGTCGATGTGGTGTGTGGTGATGAGTTTAGCGAGTTTGCCTTGAATTGGAGTAACCATTACATCACTGGCAGTCAAGCGGGCTTATACTAAAGAGAAAACGACACAGACGAACAGACGTTCTACTCTCACAAGGAAACGAAGATGAAGCAATACCAGATAACCACAAGCGTACACTACAAGGACGAAGCGCCTAACGAATGGCACTATGGTATCACAGCCCTGGGCACGTGGGCGGAGATGCGAGCAGAAATGAAACGCATTCGGCACGGTGACTATGCAGGCGAAAGATGGCGGCGGATTGGTGACACGGTTGGCTTCACAAACCGCTATGTCACACGCACGTTTGTAATCGAGCAGGTTCAATCATAGTAGAACGAGTGTTCTACTTCTCACAAGGAAAGGCAGAAGATGACAACCGCTGAGCAGGAAACCAAGAAGCAAACGAAGTACGGGTATCGTGTGCAGACAAGCTATAGCAATTACGGCGAGTATGCACATGCTTACGTGCAGGTGATGAAGCCACACGAATGGCGAAAGGATGCATGGGAAATCATCGGAGAATTCCGGTTCCAGTGCGACAAAGAGAACGACCATTACGGTGATATGCAGAAGCAACGTGCAATCGTGGTAGCAGATGGATATCTGGGTTGGTACAGCGGCGAGAAAGTGGAAGAACTGAGAGGCGATGACGTTGACGACCAATTGGAGAACATGCGCATCCTGGCGGGTATGTACAAGAAAGCACAGGGAATCATTGACCGGTTCAATCTACGGTACAAGTACGACAAACCAACTGCGATGATTGCGGCATTCAACCGGATGGGCATGATTGCGCTGACGTACAGCCGGAAAGTGGATTTGGATGTCGAGACTGGCAAGTACAACTACTACAAGTGATTGCACACTCCCGCCCAGGGTGCTAGGTTGGAGGCTTAGCACCTTGTGGGGAGCGTACAATTTCGTAGGCTTCACAGGATAGGAGAAGATGACAATGTATCTCAGAAGTGGACAAAACGGTACGTACTACGGCAGTGATGGACAACAGCGACATAGCCGAGCGCCATTCTTGCTATTGATTGACGCCAGCCCGTCATTGCCTGCAAAGCAGGATGCTTGCATGTATGCCATCGTGCGGGAAGTTGCGATGGAACAGTGCGGTCATTTCATGATGGGCACGGCACGCGTGTACGGTCATAGCCTCACGGTGAGCGGCACGTATGGCAGTGATGGATTGCCCATCTCGCTTGACCGGCTGCCCGTCAAGGTGCAGGATAAGATCAGGGCGGAGATGGTACGTTTGCCTGACGAACTGTATCGTGCATGGGCGAAAGGTGGAGGTTGGAATGGTTCGGGCAGTGAAGGGCCAGCGATGCAGGCATGGGCCAGGAAGACATTCAAGGTTTGATTGCACCCTCCCGCCCAGGCTGTTAGCAGGAGGTTAGCAGCCTGTGGGGAGCGTACAATTTGGTACGGTCTACACTCTCACAGG
>CALMSM010000009.1 GCA_937872425.1 uncultured Candidatus Saccharibacteria bacterium | reverse complement strand
CGACTGTTTACCCCGAAGCCTGGTTCATTTGCGCTTCTAAAAGTTCCGCCTGCCTCGTCAGTACGCTCAACGGTGAGTACATACGGCGCCACTCCAGGTTCGCTTGCCTGCAACTCAGAGTTAAATATTTGGCTCTGTGGGCCCGCTCCAGCTACAATCGCAGGAACATACGGTGTCGCGCCGGAGGCTTTAAGCCTTTCGGCAACTTTGTCAGTACTTCTCTGGGTGTGTTGCCATAGAGCCATGTCAGCTATTTCGGGTGCAACATGCAATACACCAGCCAACAGCGGTGCCATAAACCGGGTACGGTTTGGCCTGGACTCGTTTACGCCGCCCCGACGTCTGGTCTCGACAAGCTGAAAATCAGCTCTTCGGTCAACAAATGGAGCAATATCATGCCATGCGTCGTCGTTCCTGAGTGTATCCGTAAGTGCCCTGAGTGCGGAGTCATCTCTGAGACGCTCCGTCTGAAGTCTTGTTGACAAGGGGAGCACTCGCTGTGCATCATACTGCTCAACAAAAGCAGGATCGATTGCGGGGGCCTCAATAGGCTGCAACCTATTAAGGATTCGTCCAAAATCACTCATGTATGCACATCTCCGTTTTCACAAGGATGGATTATATCATATAAGTGTTTTATATGCAATATGATTATACTGATATTATCGGCATACGGGTGTTATGTAATTATCAGCCAAACTGTGAGTATAACTACGAAGTGCAGTAGCTGGTCGATGTTAATGCCGTACAAACCTTGCCGTTTGTTGCGTTTGATAAGCACCGACGCTTTCCCAAAGTCGATAACCCAGTGGCTAACACCGACGGCAAGGCCGGCAGCAAAGCTCCCGGTGATTACGCCTGCAGCTAACCCGTGGATGCTCGCATGGGCAGTTAACGCATGAGTGCCTTCGCTGGTCTTGAGTGCATATGCTTTTTGCTCGGCCATGTATGCTGGCTGCAAAGCATAGTCCGATAGGTAGTGCCCCGCCCACATCATCAATAGCAATTGCATATTCATAGATGAATAATACTCCCAATACCATAATTCAACCATCAAAAAAACCGCTCGTGTGGCGGTTGTACATATGGAGCCATCTGTGGGATTTGAACCCACGACCTCATCCTTACCATGGATGCGCTCTACCCCTGAGCTAAGATGGCTTACAGGGTGCTATTTTACAGGTTAAACACGCAAGAAGCAATGGCAGCAAAGACACAGCTTCTAGTCTTCGCCAAGCACGTATAGTAACCTTCCAGGACTTCCTGTGTGGTCCCCAGCCTCAACAAAACCTGCGCCCAGGCAGGCCAGCCGGCTTGCCGTGTTCTCTACGTGCACTGATGTCCAAATCTGTCTTCCGCTCCATGTTGGCACGTTTGCATTTTGAATCTGAGCTTGCGCCATCTCGACGACATCACGGCCTAACTCACGCGCAAACCCCTTGTTTCGGTGTTGCTTGAGTAGCCATGCAGATATATTAATGCCTCTGACTGTTTCTACTCTCTCATTCGCCGTTCTTTCAAAGTCTTTTATGCCCCATATCGCCATACCTGCGTCTTGTCCGTCGGCGACAATAAGCGCGCCGCATGCAACAGGCTCATCTCCCATGTACCTTTCACGAATCCTTGTAGCGATAAATGGCAAAGGTAGCGTTTGGTATGCCATCACTGTAGTTTCAAATTCATCACGGACAGCGTCGTCGACTCCGCTATCAGAATAGAGGTTACGTAAGCGCAAAGATTCGGCATCAGGGTTGTTGCCTAGTCGAGTGAATCGTAAGTCTGCCATGACTGCTATTATCCCTTATAAGGTAAGGGTTGCAAGCGTGAGCAAATTGCAACATTAGGACCACTTCAACACAGCCATGACCATGATAACAGTGAGCTGCTCGTGTTCGCACTCAAGCCAACAACACAAAAAACCTCCTCAGTCGACCCATAAAGGCTCGGCAAAGGAGGATGGTGCAGGGTGTAGGATTCGAACCTACGAAGGCATAAGCCATCAGATTTACAGTCTGACGTGTTTGACCGCTTCACTAACCCTGCGTAACGAACTTGAGTGGAGCCACCTGTCGGATTCGAACCGACGACCCCCTGTTTACAAAACAGGTGCTCTAACCAGCTGAGCTAAGGTGGCACGCTATCAACTCACGTAAGAGTGTATCAAAACAGAGGTCAAACAACAACCCGTTTTGGGCGAGCGATTCTTTTGGGCGTACCAGATGGTACGATGAGCTTCTGTAGCTTTGATTCGAGCTCTAGTGCGCCTTCTTCGTTTCCGGTATGCCTATATGCGCCGGCCAACAGAGTGTAGCTCTCTTTGTTTGGCTCTAACTCAATGGCTTTTTCTAGTTCCTGAATCATCAGTTTCTCGTTGTTTAGCTTCTCCTGAACTTTGGCATAGGCAATGTGACGTGCCGCAAGATTGCCTTCTAGTTCAATAGCTTTCTCGAACGCAGCAGCAGAACTGGGGTAATTTTCGGTTTCGTAATAGATTAAGCCAAGATTATGCAAACTTGAAGCCGTTGGCTCAATACTGCTGGCAATTTCAAAACAGTCGATAGCGTCTTTATACTCTTTTTGCTTCGCATAGAGAATACCGAGGCGGTTATATGCTGCTGCGTTTTTCTCGTCAATTTTGAGAATCGTCAGTAATGCCTTCTCCGCACGCAACAAACGGTTTTCTCGCATTCCTTGGTGGGCGATATCCCATAATTTGCCGAGCTTGTCTGAAATCTTGCGCGGGATTGGCGAAAGCTCTTGATCTCGTACTTTGGTGGCACGAATAGCCAACACACCAAACCCCAATACTGCGACTAGTTCATACATACTAACCGACATTATACTACATGTTGATAAATAGGTCGGTTAGCACAAGCTTTGTTGAGGCGCTGTACGAAAGCGCTTGTTGTGCCTTCTCTACAGCTGCCTGCGTCTTGTGCGCTCGTTTCAACCGATCAGCATCGTTGTTCTGCGCCGCTGACTTGACGAGACTTGCGGCAATACGCTCCAAGCCAAACAGCACTTGTAGAGCAGCAGGTTTGTCTTTACTAAGACGCTCAACATGCGTCAACCGAGCGTAGACATCAGCTCCAATAAGCTGCTTTGCCTCTGTTACAGCCTGCGATAGTGGATGTTCACTGGATTGGGCTAGCAAGGAACTCATGAGCCCTGGCCTGCCTCCACTGAGCCCAAACGCTTGAGCAATTGCCTTTACATCGTGGTTCATAGCACCGAAGTAATCATTCGCGGCTGTCTGGCTGACGGGCAGTACATGGAGCAATTGCGCACGAGATCGGATAGTATCAGGCAAGCCTGTTTCCGTTTCGGCTGTAAGCACAATGATTGTGTCTTCTGGTGGCTCTTCGAGCGTCTTGAGCAAAGCATTCGCGGCCTGCGACGTCATAGTATCAGCGCCGTAGAGCAAGCATGCACGACGAATAGTCCCCGTACCCGTGGTTTTGCGCTGAGTAAACTGGCGTAGCTCCCGAATCTGCTCTATGCCAAGCTCACCCTCCTCGCCACTAAGTTCTAGCACGTACGGCTGGTTGCTCAGGCTCTTGATGCCTAGCAGCGTACGCATAAACTCACGAACCAACGTCGGCTTACCCATGCCTGTGGGGCCAACCACGACCAAAGCATGTGGTGGCTGAGCTACAAGGGAGCCTAATTGAGCACTGGTCTTGGGATGGATGAGCAGGTTGCTCACTTCGCGTCCTTCAACAGCTCCTCGAACTCTGTCGGAAGCGGTGACGTAAATGTCGTCTCGATATCGCCCGGAAGTTTAATGGTCAGACTGGCAGCGTGAAGCATTAACCGATCATTGGACTCGCCATCATAGAGTGGGTCACCGACTATGGGGTGGTTGAGTTGTTTTAGATGCACACGCAGTTGGTGAGTTCGGCCTGTTTTGGGCGTGAGCTCTAATAAGCTGTACTTTCTATTTGCCTTCAGCGTCCGATATGCCGTTTGAGATGCCTTGCCATTGCTGCCAACCCGGAACGTGGAGGGCTTCTTGGGATTGCGTTCGATTGGCATGTCAATGATAGCAGCAGGCTCAACAAGCGCGCCAACAATAACTGCAATGTAGGTCTTGGTGACAGTCCGGTTACCAAACTGCTTCTGTAGATAGCCAAGAGTTTCTTCGTTCTTGGCACAAATCATAACACCGCTTGTGGCTCGGTCGAGTCGGTGCACAATGCCTGCTCGCTGATTATCAGCGTCTGTACCTGTCTTTTGGCGAAGAAACGATGCAACTGATGGTTCGTACCAGTACTTGCCCCGGCTGTGGCTAATCACCCCTGTCGGTTTATTGATTACGACCACGTTGTCATCCTCAAACAAGATCGGTAGTTCTATATCCTCAATCTGCTGCTCCTGTGACAGGTCTACCGTGACAGTTATGACGTCACCCTCGCGAAGCTTCCAGCCGGATTTGTTAGGCTTGCCGTTGACCAACACGACGTCTCCGTCAATGAGCCGTGACAAATACGCCCGAGAATATTGTGGAAAATGCTCAGCGACCGCTTTATCAAGTCGCTGCCCCGGAGTAAACTCAATCACGGCACTCATTATTTTTTGCCCATTCCATCGATGAAGATTGACCCCACGACCAACGCACCAATAAACCCAGCAACCTTGCCAAACAAGCCCCAAACGTTTTGCTCGGGTTTTTTGGGGTTTTCTTTGGTCATCGGAGGCCTACTGCCTTTTGAACGCGTAGGAGTGTTGCGTTTGCGACTTTATTCATGGCTGTTTCAGATGATGCAAGCTTAGCATGAACCTGTGCATCGTCCACTTCTGCAAACTGCTTCTGGAACTTCGTCAAAAACCCCTCTACGGCTGCGGCAACGTCTTGTTTGAACGGCCCATACTGTGTTTGGCCGTCATAGCGTTTAGCGATTTCCGCCACATCCACTCCTTCGAGCAATGCTAAGACTTGCATCAAGTTCGCGAGCCCTGGTTGGCTTGCTGTGTCATAGCTAATCTTGCCCACGCTATCCGTTGTAGCGCTCATAACTTTTTTGGCAGCAGATTTGGGGTCTTCACCAAGGAATATCACACCTTTGCCGAATTCATCGGACTTGCTCATCTTTTTTGTCGGATCTTGTAAATCCTTGATGCGGAGACCTTGGTCTTTACCAAAAAATGCGTGCTGCTCTTTGACCGTATTCGGGACTACAAACAGTTCACCAAACTTCGCATTCATGCGGTCGCCAAGATCGCGGGTGATCTCAATATGCTGAGACTGGTCATCGCCAACCGGAACATGCTTCGCACCGTACAAAAGCATGTCGGCCGCCATGAGCACCGGGTAATCAAACAAACCTACGCTCACGCGTTCCGCGCCCAGATTGGCTGATTTGTCCTTGAACTGAGTCATACGACTCATCTCCCCAAATCCAGTGAAGCTATTTAGAATGATTGTCAGCTCGCTGTGGGCGGGGATGTAACTCTGTCGGTAGAGATGGATATCTGGGTTGTCGAGTGGCAAACCAGCGGCTGCGAACAGTCGCAGGTTGTTCTGAATGCCTGCTTGTAATTGGCTGTGGTCAATCGGTGTCGTGAAGCTGTGGAGATCAGGTACGAACAAATTGACCTGATACTCCCCTGCTTTTCGCTTTGCCATATCGATGATTGGCAAAAGCGCACCAAAATAGTTTCCCAAATGGAGGTCATTGTTGGCACGGATACCCGTCAAAATCACTGGCTTGCTCATCTGAGACCTATTATACCCTGACATCGTAGTATTTCTCCAGCATTGCGTTGGCGAGTGCATCAAGTGAGTCAATAACGGGGAGCTCGGAGTCAATGCCGATGAGTGGTAACTCTGTACATCCCAGCAACAGTCCGGTCGCACCTCGTGCATTCAGGTCCGCACCAATGGCGCTCAGTTTTGCACGAAAGCGTTGCGGACTCTGCCCTTCAATAACTCCGGTGATGATTCGGTGCAACTGATTCATTTGCCGCTTATCAGGAAGCACGACTTCTATGCCCCGCTTCTTAAAGGCGTTCGCGTATAGGCCTGTCTGGATAGTATGCGGGGATGCTAACAAACCTATGCTTGTTGGCTTATGGAGCTCTTCTGCCTGTGCAACAACGGCATCTATCATCGACACAAAATTGACTCCGTCTAAGGGCAGGCGATTGACCATCAGATGCGCCGTGTTGCAGGCCATGCCAACAACACCCGCATTGGCCAGTGGTAAAATCGAACATGTGTGCTGTACCAACGTTACCGCCTCTTCGTAGTTGGCTGGCGATGCTATGAAGTCGGGCACAGGAATTGATGCGTGAAGTATTGCCGGGAACTCATCGGAAGCTGGTCCGTGAAACTGTTCTGATTTTTTGAGCAGCAGCTCGTGCAAGCGAAGCGAGGCCTGTGGCCCCATTCCACCCAATATAATTATGGGATTATCCATGATTGACTCCTTGAATTGTCTGAATGAATGTTGTCATGTCTCGATGTGCGGCAAAATCACCAAACTGCGTTAAATCAACGCCATCGTGTAGCGCGTCACCAAGCAACGGCTCACCACCACGAGCAACAAAGTATGGTGGCGATATATGGCCTGTGAACAACTGTGCAGTGTCTACAAGGTCAACAGATAGTTGTTGGCGCATCGCCATCCTGGTGAGGTAGAATATACGCTCTTGCTGGCATCCTACGCTCACAATCCGCTCTGCAGGCACTTGTACTGGCGCCCCTGCAAGCAACGGCTCAATCACGAGCCTATCTGTGTCCTGAAACGCGGTATGAGCAGACGAGTAAACAAGTGAGTCCCCACCGTGCTTCGTACCCTTCTGGCCTAACGCTGCCGATATCTCAGGGCGTGACCTAAAAACAATCTCAGCTGCCGCGACAAAGTCGCTCAGGTCAAGCGCTTGGTCCTGTCCGTGAAGTAGCTTAGGCAAGACATCCGGGAAAAATGCTGCAGCATGCATCTGCGTGATTGCGGCAAGCTGTTTTGCGTCATGTGCAGATTTTTCAGCGTTAATGCCGTTTACTTGCCCGCCAAGTCGATTAGCATGAACAATCTGAACCTGCTCACAGGGGATTGCTTGCGCGACACGCAATGCTGTATCAGCGTAGGTAATCGCCCGCAAAGGCATAGCTCGGGTTGCGCCCATAATAAGCCGAACTACCGTTCCTTTGCCATCTGGCGCGTCAGCAACGTCCGTCAGCGTATGCATATCTAGCTTGCCGACAGATTCTATATTGAGTTGTTTGTTTTTAAGTAACTGCCGCCGCACATGGTGTGGAGACGTTTTGGTTATTGTATTCATCGTTTTCTCCTAGAAAGTTGTAATTAAAAAGACCGCCGTTGGCGTGGCGGTCTTTTCGGTACTTTCGCTCTATGGAGCTAACTAGCATCACGATATTCAAACACACGGAACAGACCGCCACGAGAAGTGTCGGTATACCAATACTGCGTCTGAATATTATGCGTACTCATCATTTTATAATACCACTTATGTTAATGACTGTCAATGTTTAATTGTTGTGCCCTATATGTGCCCATTGCCGTAAGTTTGGCTCCTACGCCTGTAAGTTGGCTCATGACTGCTTGCATAGCGGGCTCCTGCATACCTGCATCGAACTCCACAAGAAATTGCATCTCAAACCCTGTGTTCGGCAAAAATGTCGAATGAAGTGTAGAGATATTTATTTTCTGTTTCTTGAAGGGCAATAGCGCATCAACAAGCGCACCTGGATGTTGTGAGGTATTTAGTAAGGCTGTAGTCTTGTTGCCTGCCTGCCTTGTCCTTGTCTTGTTGGCACCCATCACAAGAAATCTTGTCATGTTATTTTCTTCGTCCTGGATGTCGTGCCCTATGACATCCAAACCATATATCTCTGCTGCCTGCGCACTGGCAACCGCTGCTTTGTGCTTATCTGCGGATGTCGCAACAAACTCAGCGCTCCGTGCTGTATCTTCTGACTCAATGAGCCGGGCCTTGGGCATAGCGCTGGCCAGGAACTCTGAGCATTGACCCAATGCCACTCCCTGAGAATATACTTCAGTAATTGACCGGATTGTAGCGCCAGGCACCCCAAGCAACTGGTGCTTGATACGCACATACACCTCGCCACGTATTGAAACTTCCTGATGACGTCGCATGAGTTCGCTAAACGCATCGGTGACAAAACCATAGCGATTATTCGCGATTGCTATGACTGCGTCAGTGATTTCTCCAGCAGATAGCGCATCAAATACATCGCGGAATGTATGAA
This sequence comes from uncultured Candidatus Saccharibacteria bacterium, assembly GCA_937872425.1. Lineage (GTDB taxonomy): Bacteria > Patescibacteriota > Saccharimonadia > Saccharimonadales > CALMSM01 > CALMSM01. The sequence continues at coordinate 8,450 of CALMSM010000009.1, read as the reverse complement.
GATATGCGATTTGTGCACCAGGCCCAAAGTGCTGCCGAGCTGCTTGCTCGTGATAGGACCCTTTGCCACCTTGAACTCCTACTATCGCCGTCATGAGTGTTCTGCCCGAGCCAGACGTCTTGTACGAATTGCTTGTGATAGCATTTCTAACATAATTCGTGTTTCTGCTAAATCCACGCAACTATCGGTGATACTCTTACCATACTCGAGATTGTCTGGGCCGAGTTTTTTAAGGTCTTGGTTGCCCGATTTGAGGTTGCTTTCAATCATGACGCCGCGGATAGCTACCGAACCAGCTGTGATTTGTCCTGCAACTGATTCCACTGCAGTCATTTGCTCGCCATTCACTTTGTTCTTATGCGAAGCGTCGATGACGACACCCTCAGGTATACTGAGGCCAGTTCGTTCATTGGCAGCTTTGATTTCTTGAACCGCCTCGTTGACACTTTCGGCGTCGAAGTTTGGACCGTTGCTCCCACCCCGCAGAATGATGTGGGTCGTTGGATTGCCTGCGGTATGAACGACTGCCTGTTGGCCGTTTTGTGCGAGACCAAGCAATGTATGCTCACCATTTGCCGAGACAATCGCGGATATGGCATCACCTACTGTACCGTCAGTACCATTTTTGATACCAATAACTGACGATGTGCCAGAGGCGTACTCACGGGCCTTCTGGTCGGTGACATTGCGTGCACCGATGGAGTCATAGGCAAATAGTCCATTAGAGTACTGTGGTGTATTGGCGTTTAGGCGCTCTCTGGCCAGTGGTACGCCCATATCAGTTATGCGTACGGAGATCATACGGTCAACGACAAGGCCCAGATTCATATCGTCACTACCGTCCATGAGCGGATCAGCAACCAGACCCTTCCAGCCAAGCTCAGTGCGTGGCTTCTCGGAGTAGAAGCGCATAATAATTTCTAGGTCCTCTCCGTACTGTTCGCGCATTTCCAATGCAAATTTGGCATATTCCATCGCAGCCTCTGGGTCGTGTATTGAGCAGGGGCCCATGATGACAACTAAGCGGTCATCATCGCCACGCACAATTTGTTCAATTTTATCTCGACTATCAAGTGTTGTATCCGCGGATCGTTGTGTCAGTGGCAATACTGCATCAAGTGCTTCCGGTGATATGACTGCTTCTTTCTGTGTAATACGAGTGTCGACCAGTCGTGCCGTGTCCACATCTTCTGGCTGCGGGTATTGAAGCTGTTCTCGCACGTCAGCAAGTAGTTCTTGCTGCAAAGTAGCGTGTGCGGTATTCACAATGCCTTGCACTTCTAGTAATTTATCGGCTATACGCCGTGATTCGGCAAGTATTGGCGCTGGTGATTCGTGTCGTTCTGGGGGCATTCTGTGGTTCTCCTAAGTTGTAATGGTAATTATTGCGGAATTAAAAACCGCCCTGTTGTGTTTGGGCGGTTGTGTCTACTTGATTCAATCAAATACTACAGCAGTACCGCCTCCATAAAGTCGGTAAACCAATAGTTTGAGATGCTTTGTCGATGTGTTGACATGATTGATAATATACCACGGTTATCGATAGCTTGCAACAGCACCAAACAAAAAAGCCCGAATAAACGGGCTTTTTTCGTAACCTAGAGCGGTTAACGTTTTGTGAACTGTCGCTGTTTGCGAGCACCCTTGAGGCCGAACTTCTTGCGTTCTTTCTCGCGTGGGTCGCGGCCGAGCAACTCTGCTTTGCGCAAGGTTGGCTTCAGCTCTTGGTTCATGACAACCAAAGCCTTGGCGATACCCAAACGGATAGCATCGACCTGGCTTGCGTGACCGCTCCCAGATACAACCACACTGACATCGTACTTACCAACCATGTCCAATGCGACAAACGGTGTAGTGAGCTCAGCTAGTAGTGATTTGCTGTCTGCAAAGTATTCCTCTGCTGATTTGCCATTCACAACAATGTTGCCTTTTCCATTCATGACACGGACACGAGCTGTTGCGCTTTTACGACGGCCAAGACCGTAGTAGTAATGTGTTTTGGATTCAGCCATTATTTGCTTCCTTTCAGGGCCAGAGACAATGTTTCTGGTTTCTGTGCTTCGTGATTGTGCTCAGCACCTGCATAAATTTTGAGACGCTTCAGGCGTTCGTCGCGGAGCTTGTTGACAGGCAACATGCCACGGACAGCCTTGAACACTGGCATAGTTGAGTCTTTTGCCATTTGAGCCTTCAGTGTTGTTTCGCGAAGTCCACCGGGAAATCCACTGTGCTTGTAGTATGTCTTCTGCTCGAGCTTGTCACCAGTTACGACGAGTTTGTCGGCGTTGATAACGACAACGAAGTCGCCGCAGTCGATGTGCTTGGTAAACTGTGGTTTGCCTTTGCCGGTGAGTAGTGTGGCTACTTGTGTAGCAAGGCGGCCGAGTGGCAGTTCACTTGCGTCAACAACGTACCACCTGCGGGTAACGTCTACGGGCTTGGCGCTATATGTTTTGTTCATTTCTTGGCCTCTTTCTTAGCTACGGGCTTCTTGACTGGAGTAGCTTTTGCTTTTGCAGCCGGTTTCTTGACGGTAGGCTTTGCGACTGCTTCTTTGACTTCCTGTTTGGCAGCAACCGCAGCTTTAGCTACTGGTGCTTCTGACAGATCATCTACAAAGCTAACTTGTGCCATCTGGGCATTGTCGCCACGGCGCAGCACAGTGCGTTCGATACGCAAGTGACCGCTCGTGCGTCCTGTCAGTTTTGGTGCAATCTCGTCCACTAGCTTGTGTGCCGAAGAAACGGTTTGCAGACTACTAACAATCTGACGTCGGTTGTGCAAGTCGCCTTTTTTGGCCTTGGTAATGAGTTTTTCTACGTATGGGACCAATTCCTTGGCCTTTGGTAGGGTTGTTTCGATTGATTCGTGTATGATCAAAGCTTCCGCCAAAGACTCAATCAGGGCTTCCCGCTGATCGCGCTCTCTGTGAAATTTTCGACCTTTATATCCGTGACGATGCATTTAGAGCTCCAGTTCAGCCATTTTATCTTTGACTTCATCCAAGGCTTTGCTGCCAAAGCCCTTCAACTCACGAAGTTCCGTGTCGCTCAAAGCAAACAAGTCTTTGAGTGTATGGATGTCGTTGTTGATGAGTGCGTTGGTAGTACGAGCAGAGAAGTTCAGGTCTTCAATGGAAGTCATGAGTTCAGCTGGCTCTTCTTCACCTTTGGCGCCAGGTGCTACACCAGCTGCTGTCAATGCTTCGGCTGTTTCTACGCGGGTCTGACCTGCAAGCGCTGTGTACTGGTTAACGAGGATTGCTGCTGCTTCTTCAAACGCGTCACGAGGAGTGATCGAGCCATCGGTATCGACAGTCAGGAGAAGCTTGTCGAGGTCGGTCATCTGGCCAACACGAGTGTTTTCTACTTTGTAACGTACACGTACAACTGGGCTGAAGATTGCGTCAACGGCTATGAAGTCGCTCGCTTTCTTGGCAGTAACCTCTTCTACGGTGCGGTAGCCGCGGCCCGTGTCAACAACTAGGTCAACTGTGAATTTAGCTTTTGGATCATCCATAGTTGCAATAACGTGTTTTGGATTGACGACTTCGACGTCAGCGTTTGTCTGAATGTCAGCAGCAGTAACGCTGCCTTTGCCAGATTTTACGATGCGAACAGTCTGTGGTTCGTCGCTAAATACGCGGAATTGGATGCCTTTGAGGTTTTGCATGATGTCGACGACATCCTCTTTGACACCTTTGACGGTGGTGAATTCGTGTGATGCACCCTCAATCTTGAAAGATGTAACGGCTGCACCTGCAATAGACGACAGTAGCACACGACGCAAGCTGTTGCCCAATGTCATTCCATAGCCACTGTGTAGTGGCTCGATAGTGAATGTTGCGCTAGTCGCTGAGTGGTCGTCGGTGCTCACGAGTCCTGGTGTGTAAATTGTTTTTGACATATTGTTTCGCCTCCTGGTTAGCGTGAGTAGTACTCAACGATTAGTTGTTCATTGATGTCTGGTTCTGCCTCTTCGCGAGTTGGCAGGCCGGTAATCGTAATAGTCAGCTTCTTGCGGTCTGCTTTGATCCAGCCGGGCAATGCCGATGGAGCAGGACTAACATCATCTAACTGTTTGAAATACTCGGTTTTAACGCTATGAGGACGAACAACGAGCTCGTCGCCAGCCTTCATACGAATTGACGGGATGTTGACGCGGCGTCCATTGAGCATGAAGTGGCCGTGGCTCATAAGTTGACGAGCAGCACGGCGGCTTGGGGCAAATCCTGCTCGGTACACTGCGTTGTCGGCACGCTGCTCAAGGAGTTGAAGCAGCATAACACCAGCTTCACCTTGTTTGCGACCTGCTTCTTTCATCAGGTTGCTGAACTGCTTCTCAAGCAGACCATAGAGGCGCTTCACTTTTTGCTTCTCACGAAGTTGGAGTGAGTACTGACTAGCCTTAGCTCGGTAACCACGACTAGTGTTGTTGGCGCCAGGAAGTGCGGTGCGTTTTGCCAAAGCCTTGTGAGCTTTAGGATGAAGTGCATAGCCTTCACGGCGCGACATCTTGACGATACTTTGAGTGTCTCGTGCCATGGTTAAATCCTCCTTGCCTTACGTGGACGAACGCCACCATGTGGCACGCCCGTTACGTCAGCAATACTATCGACTGATATATCTAGGTTTTGCAAGCTACGAACAGCTGCTTCACGACCAAGGCCAACGCCTTTGATGTACACATCAACGCGGCTTGTGCCATATGTCTGCTTCAGGATGGCGGCTGCCTTCTCTGTTGCAACTTGTGCTGCGTAGGCCGTGCCTTTCTTAGAGCCACGGAATCCACACGCTCCAGCACTTGATGCTGCTAGTACGCCACCGACAGGGTCGGTAAAGCTAATAATCGTGTTGTTAAACGTCGCCAAAACATGCATCTGACCCTGGGGGACTGAGCGCTTGGCTTTTTTCTTCTTGGTTTGCTTGACTGCTTCTGCCATATTGTTTCGTCCTTCCTACGTCTTAGATGCTGATTTAGGTTGCGCGCCGCCAACAGCCACACGTCGTCCACGACGAGTACGGCCATTAGTGCGGGTTCGTTGTCCACGGCTTGGCAAGCTTTTGGCATGTCGTTCACCGCGATATGACTTGATATCACGCAATCGTTTAATGTTTGTCGTCACAATACGCTGAAGTTCACCTTCTACGGTGTACTTGTCGTTAATAACGTCTTGAATTTTACTAATCTCACCGTCAGTCAAGTTCTTGACACGAGTGGTTGGCTCTACCTTGGCAACATCCAAGATATCAGCACTAGTTTTTGGTCCGATACCGTACACATACGTCAAAGCAATCTGTACTTGTTTGGCATCTGGGATGGTTACACCCGATATACGCGCCATAGTTAACCCTGCCTCTGCTTGTGCTTAGGTTTTAGTTTGTTGATAACGTAGACTCGCCCTTTGCGACGAACAATGATGTCGTCTGGACTAATCTTCTTGACACTTGCACGTACTTTCATACGGATTACTGCTCCTTTTGTTTGCAATAACACACTGCGATAGTATGGTTGTTAATAAATATCGTTCATCACGACTTGCGGTACGTTATCCTGCCCTTCGTAAGGTCGTAGGGTGTCAGTTCTACCGTAACGCCGTCTCCTGGTACGAGGCGAATATAATGTTTTCGCATCTTACCGGCTACGTGAGCTATGATTTGATGTCCATTTTCGAGTTCGACTCGAAACTGAGTGCCAGGCAAAGCCTCCACTACAGTTCCCGATAATTCGATTACTTCCTTATTGTTGGCCATACAAATATAACTCGAGTCATTGTAGCAAACTTTAGAACAGTTTGCAAAGGGTTTTATTAGTTTTTATCAGGGTTGGCTTTCTTGCGGCTTGGTAGGAATTTGAGCTTACGCGAAGCAGTACCCGGTACATCAGTGTCGTAGAAATAATCAGCCTGCTCGTATTGGTCATAAGTCACCATCAAAGCACGGGATTCAATAGCGCGGAGCGTCTCCAATGCAACAGATACAAGAATCAAGATACTGGTACCACTAATGGCGATGTTTGTCTTGAGGAATACCTGACCAACGATTGGCAAAAGGGCCAAGATGCCAAGGGCTAGAGCGCCAAATAGTGTCAGTCGGTTCACAACTCTGCCCAGATACCTCTCTGTTTGATAGCCAGAACGCACGTCAGCGATGAATCCGCCTTGCTTCTGTAAGTTCTCCGCGATTTCGGCCGAGTTGAAACTAATACTAGTGTAGAAAAAGGTAAATATAAAGACTAGCAAGAAGTACACAACCGGGTAGATGTACGGAACCCAACCGCCGGCAGCAAAGGTTTCATTGCTAGGAGTCTGGAACCAAAGCACGAGCTTGGTGCCGAATTCTTGCAAACGAAGACTTTGAGACGCAGACATGAGCTGTCCGGCAAAGCTTGGCACGCTCAAGAACGCAACAGAGAAGATAATCGGGATGACGCCCGCTGTAATCAGCTTGACGGGAAGGACTGTTGTGACGCCGCCGTATGCCCGGTTACCCTGAACACGTTTGGCATAATGGACCGTGAGATTACGTGCTGCTTCGTTCAGCTTAACGATAAGTACCGTGAGCGTAACTACGACCACCAAGATAATAAGCGCAAGGAAGAAGGAATCCTGGTCAATAGGAAGTGCCTTGCCAAACAGGTGCCACTGGCTCTCTTTACTAAATACTGAAGTGACAACGTTCGAGATTGTAGAAGGGAGGTTACTAACGATACCAACGGTAATAATCAGTGAAATACCATTACCTACGCTCTTCTCTGTGATGAGCTCACCGAGCCACATTAGAATCATTGATCCACCCACAAGCGCAGAAATCATAAGACCCCACTGCAGGAGCGAGGTGTTGGCGGTAATATCACCGATACCACCGATTTGCTGGGCTGACTGGCGTACGAGGTAAATAGCGCCGATAGACTGTATGATTGCCAAAGGGAACGCTAGCATACGAGTGTACTGGTTGATCTTTTTGCGACCGTACTCACCCTCTTTATTAAGCGCTTCGAGCTGGGGAATTGCCTTGGTCAGGAGCTGGATAATGATACTGGCGTTGATATACGGGCCAAGGCCAACCAACATAATCGAGAAGTTAGCCAATGCTCCACCAGAAAGGATATCGACAAAGCTCAAGAATGACGAACCTTCTTTGGCCGTGAAAATGTTTTGCAGAACCTGCTGAAGTGTTTCCGGGTTACTCAGAGGAATCGGAATGTGTGCCAAGATACGGAATACCAGCAGCATACCAAGTACTGCCAGTAGGCGTTTGCGCATATCACTGTTTTTGAGCGCTGTCCAAATAACTTTCCAACTCATAAACTAACCAATTACCCTCACTATTTGTCATTAAATCTCTGAGAAGTATACCCTACATTGACCGCACAGAAAAGCTCAGATGTTTAGGCTGCAAATTCGAGCGTTTCGCCGTACTTTTCAGCACCCTTGCTCAAGATGCGAATACCTGTTTGCTTTGTCACACGACCGATTGGACGTATAACAACACCCTTTTGTCGTCCGGCCTCAACGATAGCATCATGATCACCTTCAGGAGCCGCAACAACATAGCCCTGTCCTCCATGCCATGTCGTAAGTGTCTCTTCATCAGTCATTTTTCGCTCCGTATCACCATCAGTGACTAGAGTAACGTCCTGGCAATGTCGCATAATCTCTGGGAACTCAAACGGATCCGTAATGTCTGCCCCCAGTTCGGAAACACGAAGCATTCGCCCTACTTTCTCTGGCAATGACCCTCCGGATATGTGAGCAACACCATGGATATCTGCAGTAGCTTTTTGTTCTATTCTATAGCCGCCATTAAGCATCTTCATGATTCCAGCGTATACGGTTGACCCAACCGACACCCATTCACCAAGGGGCTTGCCGTTGTATAGCTCGTTCTCCCAGTCATCGCCGTATGCTTGCATAAAGGTTTTGCGAACTCGGCTAATGCCATTACATCTAAAGCTGTCAGGCTCCTCAAATCCATATATTACGTCGCCCTCCTGCACTTTCTCGCCCGTAATAATGCGATCTTTATGCACGAGGCCAAAGGCGTCACCAAAACAATCCACTGTAAAGTCTGTTGGACCGTTAAGCCAATCGCCGTGCACAGCAGTTTCGCCGGTCCAGAGCACAACATCAGCGGCATTTGCTGCGTCCCGCAGACCCCTAAACAAATCATCAAAATATGTAATTGTCTGATTGTTCAAATAGCTTACAGCTAGACCGTTATTAACCCAAACACCTTCACCCCCTCGACCGGTAAGTCATCAACCGTCATAGCAATAATATCAGAGCCAAGACCATAAAAATCTCTTTTTCGCTCGTAGAATTCTGGTTTAGTGCCAGTACCGTCCACGCCGCCTACCCCGGAAGTGTCCAAATGCTTGCGAATCTCGTCAAGTGGCATCACTTTGGACGCCGCTAAGTGTCCGTCAGGAGATGCTGGTGTCCATAAGCC
>CALMSM010000008.1 GCA_937872425.1 uncultured Candidatus Saccharibacteria bacterium | reverse complement strand
TCTGTTCAACATCTAGCAAATCGCTAGTTTTGCAGAACGGGCACCTCGTTATGTTATTTTTTTTCATGATTAGATTTATTCTCTACCCACGCATGTATCAATCCACGAAACACTTCCGCTTGCGTTACGCCATTTTCGGCGCATTTTTGTTCAAATTGACGCCATATCGCCAACTCAATCGTCATTGTGATTTGTCGCCTGACAGAATCAAGCGATAAACGTGGCTTGCCTTTGCCTCGCTTTTCCATTATGCCTCCAATTGTGCCATGCCGGGGGATTAATTTATCTATGCGCTCATGCGGTCGTAGCAGTCCGAACAAGAAGTCCCCATGCTTGCGCTCATTACCTGAGATTTTTCTACGCTATGCCCACAAGAGCATTTCACCAACTGAACCGGCTGGGGGGTACGCTTGTAGCGGATGACGCCTTTGCCGTGGTCGTAGTAGTGATTTGGGGAATCGCACCATTCGACGGCCATACCGGCAACGAGCATGTTTTTGATTGCGGCCTCGGTCTGGTTACTACGTTGCGCTGCGGCTGCGACGGCTGCCACTAATGTTTCGGCTGTTGCCGGTTTGTACGTTTTTCCGAATCTGCCAACATAGCCGTCAGTGATTTCGTATTCTGCGGGGTTCAGGATTATTTCCGTCACCGTCACGGCTGGCGCCTCGTTGTTGTCTCCAGCTAACTGCGCTGCCTGGTCGTCGCTCAGCCCTAAAAGTCGCGCAATGTCCCACATGGTTGAATTAAACAGCCCATCAGAATCCCCATCCATTCCCAAAAACTGCTCTTCTCGGTATTCCATTAGTTTCTCGAAAATTTCTTGAGTAGTCATTTCCATTTTCTCCTCTACCACTTCGCTTCAGCCGTTTGCCTCTGCTAAAATTATTATACTACAAATAATCATCCATGTCAAGCATTTTTCATTATTGTAATACAAATTGTCAGGATTGCGCAAAACATGGCATTATTGTAATACAAATTGTAAGCAAAAACCTATTGACAGCAGATGGCAGCATGAGGATTGAACCCCAATGATGCCGACATGTTGTTTGCGTAATCAGTAAAGCGGGGTAGCTCATCACTATCCCGCCATTATTGTTTAATCGTACCGATCAATTTTTATCAGACGTGTTGCGTTGCCTTCGGTCACTCTCAGCACTATGTCCCATTCGCTGTCCTTCGAGAATCCCATTCCGCACGCTGGATTCTCGACCTCTGCAATCGGCGTACCCGCTGTGTACGCCTCTAATGTTTTGCGAATCTCTCGCAGTTCGGATTTCAGCATTTCATTGAAAAAGCCTCGCCCCTTGCCACCATCGATGTCCTTGCAACCATCGATCAAGAAAAACGTATGATCGCCAGCGTGATCGACTGGCTGATCGCCCCACAGATTAGGCGATTTTACGATACCAGTCACAGAGTAAAACTGACCCACCTGCAAATTCCATGCCGTGCCATTGGCGACGGCAGCGCTGCTACGAATACCGGGGATGACGCCGCGCACATATTGAAAATGAGCCAGATCGATTCGGCTACCCGTCGCACCAATCGTGCCCTCAAAAGTGAACACTTTCCCCGCAATCTCCAACTCAACTTTGTAGGGCGTATATCCATTGCCTCGCTCATAGTAGTTGTGGATGTAAAACCGATAATTGCCCAGTGGCGCAGTAGGCCAACGAATATTCTCGACAGGCTTGTAACTCGTCACATACCCGCCGTTGGCGTCTACATCCAGCCAGCCACCATAGCCGTCCCGTTTGCTACCATAGTAAATATGTCCCCCTGGTCCTTCGCAATGTAAATCCAGATCGGTTGGCCCTTCCCACATCCCGGTGAAGCGGATCTCGTTGTTATCATACCGCCCACCCGCGTCCTCTACCCGCCGCCGCATCTCGGCGTCTACTCCGCCGTGATAATACCAGCTAGATCGATTGCCCCACTGCAAAATGTTCGGACTGTCAGGGTGAACCGCCGTTATAAGAGCCGCAAAGCGCGCAACGTTTTCGATCTTAACTTCGATCTTGGTGGCTGTAGGCAGCACAGTTCGCTGGAATTTATCCCACGTCATCGTGGTGACGGGTAAGTTTATGGTAGGTGATGAAAGCGCCTGCCTTTTGGTTTCAATACCAGAAAACGCGCCACCGTCCTGTAATTTCGTTTTGGCGCATCCCCGCCAAACAAATTCCGGGATCTCATCAACGGACATATAGCGACGCGGTAGCGAGTTTTCTAAGCCAAGCTGTTTGACAAGGCGCTCGGCCTGTTGAACGTTGCCAATCGTGGGCGCAACCTGGGATCGCTGGTAATTGGCGGGATTCATCTTCTCCGCAAAGCGGCTAGATACAGCGGCAAAACTCAGCCCCGCCGCAATGTCCTCTAACAATGTGCCGATCATGCTGCTGCGCACATGACAAAAGCCAGCGGGGGCAGTGGCGACCGCAAGCCAGATCAGGTTATCTTTGACTCTCTGTTTTTTGACATTAGCGATAGTCTGGTGCAATTTCAGCAACCACTCAGCCACGCCAAGGACACGATCTGATCGGTAAAGGGCTTCTGACTTGAGCAGCGTGATCGCCTGCTCCACGATGGGTTGAGGGAACTCGGCCAAGCTGCGGCGAAGGATCTGGTAATCCTCGATCTTTTCGGACATTGCTTGCCCTGGGGTCTTCAGCAGGTTGTGGTAGGTCGGCGCATTGATCACGCTCATGTGATGCCAGTCACCAGTGATTGGGGTTCCCCATACTGGCTTGCCGTGCAGGAATACGCCAGTCAAGTTAGCGGCATTGATCAAGCGGGTCATGGCGTCCACAGCGCCCCGGAACAATTCCGGGGCGCCAGTCGGCCACATAACCGACTGCATTACACCTTTGTCGCTGACAGATACCAGCCCCCCAAACGTATCTACGAAGCGCCGACAGGCATGGCATGTGTAATGTTGGCGTTGTTCGTCTGGTAAATTTGCCAGGAATACATCGAACAATCCCGTAACATCCGTGGTAAATAACGGCTTGCCAACAAATGAGGCAAAGCGATCTCGAATCTGTACAGAAAACATCTCGTATTCTTTGTCTGTGTTCATAGTTTCCCCCTAATTTTACTGATGAAAATATTTTATTTCTCCACAATCACACAATCCCTCAGCGCCACCCAACGAGGCCGATACCGTGGCACCTGTACGCAGACTGTGCTGGGCTTTACCTGGATCACATTGCCAGTCCTCCGGTTCGGCTTGGTTCTCCATCGGTTTGTCTCCATAGGTATGCTGACAGTCATGCCTGGCTGAATTGTGCGCTGTGTCATTCTGTCACCTCTATTCCAGCCGCCCCGCAGAATGCTGCGACCGCTTTGGATTCGGATTCTGTCTCGATAACGGAGATGGGCACGCGCTTGCGGTAAAGGTGCATCAAGACCACCCATCCCCCTGAAACCTCATCGTAGTACATCCACACATCGCTACTCGATAGACGAGTGCCACTCGTTTTGAGCAAATCCACTATAGTCATTCCATTAATCTCCATCGTGATAATCGCCGTGACAGGCACGGCATACGGTTGTTAAATCCATCAACTCTCGCCACCAGTTGCGCCCACGGTGGGTATAATCACGGTGATGCACTTCGAGCCGGTTGCGCTTGCTACACATGCGGCACCGGTTGCCGTCTAGCCACAGGCGCAATGTGCGTAGGATACGCCATCGGCAGGTGGTAAGATAACGTCGGTATTCGGCTTGGGCTGGCGTCATTTATTCCATCGTCTCCCAAAATTACGCACGTTGTTGCTGCTCATGGTGTTACCCAGCAACCATTGCGCCTGGCGATGTTGTGTTGTCGCCACATAGATATACAGGTTTTTTGCGTCGAATCGATAACCAAAAACACGCACGCCATTTGATCGAAGTTTGTCTGCCACCTCGAACACGCCTAATATCGCAGATTGGTCTTTATCCTGCCGCACTGTTGTGATCGTGGATAGCCTAAATCGCCAGTAGCGCAGCATATTGAATAGTATCCAGGCGTGACAAATAAAATTCAACGGGCCGAGGATGTTGTCAATGATGTTCATCATGCAACCAGCCTCATTCTTTCCTTGCCATTCGGGCTGTATTTATGAAACAGGTTGCTGGACAATCCGCCCTTGAATGCAGTATAAGGTCGGCCA
>CALMSM010000007.1 GCA_937872425.1 uncultured Candidatus Saccharibacteria bacterium | reverse complement strand
CTTTTTTAGGACTATCTTTCAGTATGGACAGGACCCGCTACGGCCTGAATGGGCGAGTTGGCAAATGCCCACGACGGCTAACCCGTACATCCGCGCCAGTGAAGTCGAGGCGGCGCGTCAGGAGTTGCCCGAACGAGTGTTTCAGCAGGAGTATGAAGCGCGGTTCTTAGAGGACGCGGGCGGCGTGTTCCGCAAAGTGCGTCAGGCGGCGACGGCTGAGCGCGTCCCACCCTACGCGGGCCGTTTCGTCATGGGCGTGGACTGGGCCATGCAAAACGACTTTACGGTGCTAGTCGTCTTGGATGCTGAGGCGCGGCGCGTAGTAGACATGGATCGCTTCCACCAGATTGATTGGGCCGTCCAACGTCAACGCTTGCGGGTCATGGCGGACAGGTGGAAGGTGGAGCGCATTGTAGCCGAACACAATAGCATCGGCGGGCCAAACATCGAGGCGCTACAGCGCGAGGGCTTGCCTGTGCATGGCTTTGAGACGACGGCGCAAACCAAGCCGCCGCTGATTGAAAGCCTGGCGCTGGCCTTCGAGCGGGATGAATTGGTCATTCTCAACGACCCCGTGCTGGTGGGCGAGCTAGAAGCCTATGAACGCGAGGTGTCTGCCGTGACAGGCCGCAGCCGCTATAATGCGCCCGAAGGCCAGCATGATGATTGCGTGGTAAGCCTGGCCCTGGCTTGGAAGGCCGCGCATAGCCCGCGCACAAGCGCCGTCCGTAACCCTTGGAACTAATTATGTTAGACACTCTATTTCCGTCATTGGATTACCACCTCTACGAAATGGTAGAGCGCGATGAGACCGACCGCCTGACACGCTACAGGCGGGCGCTCGAAGCCTATCGGGGCGAACTGCCGCGCTTGCTCAAGGTCAAGTTTGGCGATCCCGATGACAATGTCCAGGCTAGTAAGTGCCGCGTCATTGTGGATAGCGCGGTGGCGTACCTGTTCGGCCAAAACATTGAGTTTGAGCTAGACGCCGCGAGTGAGACACCCGCCGAACAATGGTTAGACGCCTGCTGGGACGCTAACCGCAAGATGACGTTACTCAGCAAGCTGGGCACGAACGGGGCGCTGTTCGGCCATCCGTTTGTCAAGGTGGTCCTCAATTCGTCACTGACCGCGCCCTATCCGCGCCTGGTATTGTTGGACCCCGCCAACGTCGCCTGTACGTGGGATGATGACGACATTGACCACGTGACGGAATATCGCGTCCAGTGGAACGCCATCGACCCCGTGACGCGGAAGGCGGTCATCAAGCGCCAGGTGATCACGGAACAGGCCAATGGGCTATGGCTCATCCAGGACTTTGTCAGCGCGCGCGGCAATCGCTGGCAGTTGGCGGGTGAGCAAGTGTGGCCCTACGCGTGGCCGCCTATTCATCATTGCCAAAACATCCCCGTCCCTAATGAGTTTTGGGGCGAGGCGGACATCCCCAATGACATCATTGGCCTGGTCCAAAGCCGTAACTTTGCTCTGTCTAATTGGGCGCGCATCATCAAATACCAGGCCCATCAACGGCTATGGGGCAAGGGCTTTCGGGATGATGAAGTCAAAATCGGCGTAGATGACATCTTCATTATCGAAAGTGAAACAGGGCAGTTGGCGGCCATTGAACCCACGTCTAACATGGCGGGGCTGAGCGACCTGGACCGCCGACTGGACGAGGCGATCCACGAGGGCAGCCGTACCCCCGCCATTGCGACGGGCAAGGTGGAGGGCATCGGCCAACTCAGCGGCGTGGCGCTGCAAATCCTGTACGGGCCGTTGGTGCAAAAGACGGAGGGCAAGCGCCAGACCTACGGCGACATGCTCAAGGACCTGTGCCGTCATTTGCTCGAAGTCGGCGGGTTTGGGGCGGATAACGTCGTTAGTATCGTCTGGCCTGAAATTCTGCCACAGGACATGCAAGCCGAGCGCGCGGCGCTGCAAGTGGATATGGCGTTAGGCGTGGTGAGCAAGTCCAGCGTCGCCCAAAAGCTCGGCTACGACTGGGAGACCGAACAGCAGCGCATGGCCGAGGAAGTGACGAGCGCCGACGGCGAGGGCGACATTCCCACCGAGGACGAGGGCAAGCGGCTGCAAGCGGTCTTTACGGCTATGAAGGACGCGGTAGATGCGGGTGTGCCGCTAGACGTGTTCCTGGAAAAGTACCTGGCGTGGTCCAAACAGGAGATTGGTGCTATCCTCCAAGCGCAGGAGGACACGCAAGCCAGCGAACTTGAAGCGCAGCAGCGCCAACTCGACATGATGAAGATGCAACAGGGAGGAATGAATGGCGAGCCAGGACAGCGGCAGCCAGGACAAGCCGCGCCGCCGCGTCCCGTTGGGGGAGCCGCTAACGGCGGAGGAATTGGCGCGGCTGGTGGGAACGGGTGAGACGCCCGGCGAGATACTTGAGGCGGAAGAAGCCTGGGAACGCCGCGCGCCGACGTATGCGCGGCAGTGGCTAAAGGCAAGGAAGAGTGAGAGAGCGACGCAGTAACCTTACCCCCGCCTTTACCTGGCACGACCGTTCTCAGCGTTACCGCAATGTCTCTACGGGCCGATGGGTCAGCCGTGTCCAGGTGCGCCAGGCGTTAGACATCACGCTCGACCGCAGCCGCAACGAGGTGGCGCGGTTGTCCAGGGACCTGGTCAATGGGCGCATGAACCTGGCCGACTGGCAGAAGCAAGTAGCGCGGGAAGTGAAGACCATGCACATGGCAAGCGCGGCGCTGGCGAAAGGTGGATGGGCACAGATGACGCCACAGGATACGGGCCGCGTGGGGCGGGTCCTCCGTGACGAGTACGGCTACTTGGCTCAGTTTGCCGCGCAAATCAAGAGCGGGCAGCAGCCGCTAGACGGCTCATTGGTCAGCCGCGCCAACCTCTACGCGCAAGCGCCGCGCGGCACGTACCACGCGGTAGAAGAAAAAGGGATGATGACGCAGGGCAAGACGGAATGCCGTAACGAGCTAGGCCCGGCGGACCACTGCGAAGGATGTTTACAAGAGACGGCGAAAGGGTGGGTTCCCATCGGGGGCCTAGTGCCTATTGGTCACAGGCTATGCTTGAGTAATTGTCATTGTCGGCTGGAATACCGCTAGGAGTGAAAGTAGACCATGACCGTCCACTGGATTGACGTGAGAGACGAGGCGGCGGGCTGGCTGCTTTTTCGCTATGACCCGACGCGCAAGCTGATTGAGACCAAACAGCGGGGCCGTAAGGTTATCGTGGATTTGACACAGTTTGAACAAATGAGCGTTAGACCCATAGACAAGCCGCGTCAAACGTGATATACTAGGCGTAACCAAATACAGCAGCGTCTTGAACGCCCCTGACCAGGCAAAAGCCTCGGCTCAGGGGCTTTTTCTGTTTACATAGGACTTATCCAGGGAGACAACCGTGAGTGATGAAAAAAAGGCCGAAGTCAGCCAGGAGCCGACCACGCCCCCAACGCCCCAGGCGGGCCAACCCGCGCCAGAGCCAGCGCCCCAGGCGGGCAAGGCGATAGATGCGGATAAGCTGACCAAAGAGCTAGAGGACACGCGCAAGGAGGCGGCCAAATACCGCACCGAGCGTAAGACGTTGGCCGATGAAATGAAGGCGCTGCAAGAGAAGTTGGCGGCGCTGGAAGCGGCCAGCCTGACGGAGCAAGAAAAAAAGGACAAGGAATATCAGCGCGCACAGCAGAAGGCGGCGGACTTAGAGGTCAAGCTGACCGAACAAGCCAAACGTAACCAGGAGTTACAGGCGCGGGCCATCGTCCAGGCGGCGGCGGCGCGGTTCGGCGTGATTGACCCTGAAGCGGCCTATGTGCTGTTACGCGATCAAGTCGTACTAGAGCCAGACGAAGCGGGCAACCTGGACGCCAAGAAGATTGAGGCGGCGCTCAATGAGTTATTGAAAGCCAAGCCGTATCTGCGCGGCGCACCGTCTACCAGCACGGCCAACCCAGCGAAGTCGGACGCGTCGGTCCAACGCGAAACCGACGACGCGCGGCGGGCGCGGCTGCATGGCGGCGGCCAAAACATCTTTGACGCGCAACGCGCCCAGCAGCGCGGTGGCGGGGTTGTCTGGAATGACCGCAACGTTGGCTCTTAAAGGAGTCTGACATGACCGCTGGAATGAACCTGGGAAGTGACATCAGTAGCTTTGTCAACTCGATTTTCGAGGACGCGCTGTTTGTCGCTCGTGATAATAACCTCATGCAGCCGCTGGTGACGACGTTCAGCGACGCGCAAGGACTCGCCAGCCGCAAGCTGCAAACCTACGGGACGGCGACGATCCGACAAGTGGCCGAGTCGGATGACCTCATCAGCCAGACCTACGCGCCGGCCGCGTTGACGACCCTGACACCCGCCGAGTTTGGCGCGCAGATTGTGTTGACTGACCTACGGATGGAGTCTGACCCGTTCGGCGCGCGTGATGACGCGGCGCGCGAACTCGGTGTCGCTATGGCCCAGAGTATCGAGAACAACCTAGTCGGCACGTTCACGTCGCTCACGGGCGGCACAATCGGCACGGCGGGCAGCGCCTTGACGTGGGGCCACTTTACGGCGGCCATGACCACGCTCCGCGCGGCGAATGCGCCCTTGCCCTACTTCTGCGTTTTATCCCCCTACCAGTATCACTACCTGGCAAAGTCGGCGTCCATCGCGGGCGCGGTGACGGCGACCACGCCCAACTTTAACGACGAAGTGACGCGGCGTTGGTGGATTCAGTCGTTCGGGCCTGTGGACATCTTCGTGACGGCCAACATCGCGGCAGGCACGGCGGTCTACGGGGCTATGTTCGCACGGCAGGCCATCGCCTACGACGAACGCCGCGCGCCGCGTATGGAGCCGCAGCGGGACGCCAGCCGCCGCGCGTGGGAACTGAACATGTCTACCGTCTACGCATACGGCGTCTGGCGGCCCTCGTTCGGCGTCGCCATCCTGAGCGACGGAAGCGCCCCGACTAGCTAAACGCCTGACGGCGTAAGGAGACGACGATGGCGGAAACCTGGGATACCAAGATTTTGAGCTTTTCGGTGGACGACCCCGGCGCGGCGGCGAAGCTGTTTCTGTTGCGCGCGCCCTCCACGAGTACGGGCGGCGGTCTGACGGTGTTGGCGGCGGGCGCGGTACAGAGCGCGGCGGTTACGAACTCGCTCGGTGTCGGCGGGACGACCTTTACCCTGACCCTGCTGAAGTACACCAACGCGACTACGCCGGCCGTGTATGGCACGATTAGCAACACCATCGGCGGCACGGCGGTCGGGTGGGGCGCGGGCGTGCCGAACAGCTTCACCATCACCACGTCAGGCAGCACCAACTACCTGAGCGCGGGCGAGTGGCTCGTAGCGGACTATGCGGAAGTCAACGCGGGCAACCCCGACAACCTGACGATCTACGTTCACTACCTACTCGGTCGCGGCGGCTGATAGACTAACCTCCCCTCTCATAGCCCCTCCCCTGTTGGCTACGTCCGCCAATGGGGGAGGGCGAGAGGGCGAACTCCCACCGTCAACGGACGCTCGGAGACAGACCCTTGAAAATTGCGATCCTTTCTAATAGTCCCTGGAGCGTGACGGGCTATGGCAACCAGACGCGGGTCATGTTGCCCCGCCTGGAAGCCCTCGGTCACGAAATGGCCGTTATCTCATTCTATGGCCTAGAGGGCGGTGTCATCCGTCAGGGCCAAACGCGCGTCTACCCGCGCGGGCAGCATCCTTACGGTGTGGACGTGGTAGACGCGCACACCGCGCACTTTAACAACGGCAAGCCCGGCGGCTTGTGCATCAGCCTGATGGACAGTTGGGTGATTGACCCTGGCCTCATTCGCCAAACCCGCTGGGTTCCCCTCTTCCCGATTGATCACGAACCGCTACCTGGCCCCATCCGCGAGCGCGTCAAGCGGGCGTGGGCGCGTATTGTCTACTCCAAGTTTGGCGAGCGCATGGTCCATGACGCGGGGCTGGATTGCTACTATGCCCCGCACATGATCGACACGGCGGTCTATAAGCCACAGCCGCAAGCCTACGCGCGCCAACAGCTTGGCATTCCTCAAGACGCCTTTGTCGTGGGCATGGTGGCGGCCAACAAGGGCAACCCTAGCCGCAAGTGTTTTCAGCAGCAGCTTCAGGCGTTCGCGGAATTTCACCACCGTCACCCGGACACGTTCCTGTACCTCCACACGGCCAAAGGCATCCAGGGCGGGGCGGACGCCGTCAACCTGCCCGAACTGGTAGACTACTTCGGGCTGACGGAGTGCACTCAGTTTGTTGACCAGTACATGAACTTCCTGGGCCTGCCTGACGAGGCGGTCGCGTTGACCTACTCGGCCTTTGACGTGCTCACGAGTGTCAGCATGGGCGAGGGCTTCGGCATTCCGATTGTGGAGGCGCAAGCCTGCGAACGGCCCGTCATCGTCGGTGACTGGACGAGTATGAGCGAGTTGTGCTTTAGCGGCTGGAAGGTAGATAAGGCCGACGCCGACCCGATCTGGACACCGCTCGGCGCGTTTCAGTTTGTGCCGCGCGTCGGGGCCATCCTGGACGCCTACGAGGAAGCGTATAAGGACGCGGGCAACTTCCAGCGCAAGAAAGAGGCGCGGCGGGGGGCGCTGGCCTATGATGCGGATGACGTGGCCGCGCGCTATTGGAAGCCGCTGCTGGAAGAGCTAGAGCAACGGATAGAGGCCGAAGACAACGTGCCGACGTTCAGCGAAGCGGCAGGGGTGGCGGTATGACGACCTTACAGTTAGGCGCGGGCATCCGTCCCCTCGAAGGCGCGGTCAACCATGACCTGTGGCCGCATCATGATTTCATTGACGTGGCGCACGACCTGGACAGCCTACCCTGGCCCTGGCCCGATGCGGCTTTTGACAAGGTCATTGCCCTGGACGTGATGGAGCATTTGCGGCGTGACGTGCAAGAGTGGCTTGACGAATGCTGGCGTATCCTTAAGCCCAACGGTCAGTTAGTACTGCGACTGCCCAACCACGCCAACCCTGTCAGTTACCGTGACCCGACCCATCGGCGGGTATTCCATCCTGAAACGTTCTTCTATTGGGACCGCTCGAAACAACTGTGGAAGGACTATGGCGCGTTTTACTTCGGCCTTGGCTATGACAGGTGGTGGACGGTGGAACGCGTCGAGTACACCAACCCGCCGACGCCAACGGGCGACCTGGGCTTTGTGCTGAGGAAGGACGGTGGCGAATGAAGCGCGCACTGGTCACGGGCGGCGGCGGCTTCATTGGCTCGCACCTGGTCAAGTATCTAAAGGCGCGCGGCTACTGGGTACGCGGCGTGGACCTGAAGTACCCTGAATGGGGCAAGAGCGCGGCAGATGAGTTTGTGCGGCTGGACTTGCGGCGGGCCGATCATATGGCGCGCGCCTATGGGACGCTCGGCTTTGATGAGGTATACGCCTTAGCCGCCGACATGGGCGGCATGGGCTTTATCAGCAGTCATCACGCGCAAATCTTACACAACAACACGCTCATCAACTTCCACACCCTCGACGCGGCCTATGGCTACGGGGTGGGCCGCTACCTCTACACCTCATCCGCCTGTGTCTATCCTGAATATCGTCAGCTAGACACCGACATTCCAGGATTGAAAGAGAGCGACGCCTGGCCTGCGCAACCGCAAGACGCCTACGGGCTGGAAAAGCTAGTCACCGAAGAGTTATGCCGCCACTATCGGCGCGATTATGGACTACCGACGCGGATTGCTCGGCTGCATAACGTGTACGGGCCGCTAGGTACCTACGATGGGGGACGCGAGAAAGCGCCGGCCGCGTTCTGCCGCAAGGTGGCGACGGCCAAACGGGACGGGCGGACTTCGATTGAGTTATGGGGCGACGGCCAACAGACGCGCTCATTTTGCTATGTGGATGACTGCGTAGAGGGTTTGTACAAGCTGATGCAATCCGACTACGCCGAACCGTTGAACATCGGCAGCGACCGCCTGATTAGCATGAACGACCTGGCGCGGCTGGTCATGGAAATCGCGGGCGTAGACTTGGACATTGTCCACACCGAGGGGCCGCAGGGCGTCAGGGGGAGACTGAGCGATAATACCTTGATTAAGCAGGTCTTGGGATGGGAACCAAAGACCGCCCTAGAGAACGGTCTAGCGATAACGTATCAGTGGATTGAACAGCAGGTGCTAGGCTAGATATGCTTCCATGTTACGCCTTTGCGAATGCGACAAATGGTAGCGGGGGATACGCCATACTCAAAGGCAAGCCGTCGCCCTGCTTCGCCGTTTGCCAAGCGTTGACGCATCTCTATAACCTGTGGCTCGGTCAGGCGGGCCGCCGCATTTTCGCTTCCGTGCGGGCGGCTCTCAGGATGGGTGTGCGAGCCGTGCCGTTCGCCTCTTGGCAAGCGTTCAGGATACTTACGCGGACCGCTTCTGTCGCCTTTGGCCGAGCGCCCCTTACTTACAGCGTCCTCCATGTTTTGCTTGCGCGTGCCGGCAAACAGATGAGTCGGATTGACACAAGCGGGGTTATCGCAACGGTGGCAGACATCCAAGCCGGGGTCAAGCGGGCCGTTCAGTCGCTCGTAAATCCATCGGTGAGCGGGAACAGAGGTTTGATGCCGTACACCGAACCTGCCATAGCCCTTAGACTTTGCGGCGGTCCATACCCAGCAATCGCCCGACCTGTCAACCTTCGACCAGAAACGTGCAAGCGCGTCACCTGGCTGTCGTCCTGGCTTCATGGGGCATCCTCCTTAAAAACAAATCCCGCCAATCCGGGTCCGCGTTGTTGTCTAAGCATCGCGGGGATTGACGGGAAGGGATGTGGGCGAGACTCGAACTCGCTCACGGGCGGCTCCCGTATATTCGGTTCCAAACTTAGCCGTGCCTACTCGAAGGCTGCTCGCCCAGGTGTCGCCATCCACCGTCGCCACATCCATAAAATAGCAAAACGCCGACCCGTTGCCGCGATGCTTAGACACTCCTATTATACCATAGGTTGTCAAGAGGTTAAAGCCTGATGGATACGTGTTTGATCACCACGACAATCAACGTGCCCCATGTGCTGAGGCAGTATCGCCAGTCAGACCCCGGTGTCTTGTTTATTATCGCGGGGGATTTACAGTCACCCCATGACGAGATTAAGGCGTTGTGCCGCGAGATTGGCAATGTGTCCTATT
>CALMSM010000006.1 GCA_937872425.1 uncultured Candidatus Saccharibacteria bacterium | reverse complement strand
TCACTTGGTCTTGGCAGGACAGTTCACCGTGGGTGCCGATGAGTTTGGCACCCACGCACCACCAGCCAAGGAATGGCGTGTGGGCATCTCCTAGTTGCTCGTCTACTGCTTCGTAGTCTGTGTCAGGAAAGGCCACTGGCGTCTGTCGAGTAACGCCACTATCACGGGTGAGGTCGGTACCAGCAGTGCCAAGCATATTGGCGACGAACTGGTATGAGCCAGGCCAGCGAGTCCTGGCACACATGGTAATTGATGGCCGTCCATCTTCGTAGCTTTCGGCATAGCCCTCGCTCATCAACTCATAGTTGATTGTCGGAAAGAGCTTGACGCCGGTGGAGAGGACTATCTTTGTGCGTGGGTCGGCCATTTATCTACTTGCAATAAACTTATTGGTGTGGTAAATGTTTCTAAAACAGGAGCGAATAACCGTCATGCGAAACACACTGATTGCCTTGCTGCTTGTCGGCTTCCTTCAATCGGCTACGGCCCAGGAGAAGAAGGACGAGAAGAAGATTTACACAAGGGAGGAGTTCAAGAAAGAGTTCTACCGAAAGACCGAAGAAGAGATAATCAAGGTACTGGGCAAGGCGGACAGAATTAGCTCTCGTCTCTACCTTGAATCGCAAATGAGGGTCTTGGAATATGATGGCATCGTAAGGGACAAAAACGCCAAAGAGATGGATGAGACGACTTTGGTATGGATGTACAGTAATGAATCAAAAGACCCAGTACCCCGCGCCAACCGTTTTACCATCGGCAAAAAACCTCGCTAAAAATCCTTGCCCCCGCCATACGCTTGGCCTGGCGTAGCACCTTGCACGCCAGCCTGAATAGCTTCCAGCACAATCAACTGCTTCTTAGAAACCGTCAAAGCGTCTTTCGCCAAGTCCTGTTTGTTGGCAGCCGAGGTGATTCGCTCGAATGAAGCAGACAACGACTCAAAGCCAAAGCCAGAGGGATTGACATCTGTTCGGCTGCTCCCTGGCCCTTCGGTCTTGTCTCGCTTGCCAATCTCACGGTTCGCCGACTTCACCAACAGGTCAAGTTGAGCCTGCCCAGCGTCCGTCCACTCCCGCATCTTTGCCGCAGCATCGCCAAGGAAGGGAACGTACTCAAGGATACTGGCCACAAAGTCCATGATGGCTACGCCCAGGCCAACGAACACCGCTAGCACTGAATCGATTGCCACCGCTACCACGTCAGACACGAC
>CALMSM010000005.1 GCA_937872425.1 uncultured Candidatus Saccharibacteria bacterium | reverse complement strand
CATGGTGCCGAACATGGTACTGCGCAGCCCAGGGCACACGCACGATGCCAACATCTGGCGCAGCTGGCTCAACCCCAACTCCCCCGACGGGCTGAAGACGAGCGGCATCACACAGCCACCCCTCCTCGCCGAGGCTGCCGTGCAGATTGGACAGAAGTTGAAGCTGCCTGAACGACGCAGCTGGTACAAGCAAGTTTATCCGGGCATTTTGGCCTATCATGAATGGCTCTACCGTGAACGTAACCCCCATAGCGAGGGACTCGCCGTGCAAATCCATCCCTGGGAGGTTGGTCTGGACAACACACCGCCGTGGATTGCCGAGCTCCACATGAAGCAGAAAGCCTGGTGGATTGCACTCATAGAGAAGTTGCACCTCCAGTGGCTCCCATCAGTGTTTCGCCGCGACACGCATTACGTACCCGCCAGTCAACGCGCAGATATCGTCGACCTGATGGGATTATTTAGCTCCCAGCGCCGGCTACGGCGGAAAAACTATGACATGGAGCGTATCCTTAACCACGCCATGTTTGCCATCGAGGATGTGACGTTCAACGCGATATTTATACGAGCCAACCAGCATCTGACAAGCATGGCAAAGACTATCGGTAAATCGTTGCCCGAGGAGCTTGAGGTAAACATGCAGAAAACGACTCAAGCGTTCGAAGAGCTTTGGGACCCTTATACGTCACAATACTATTGCCGTGAATTCATCACGCACCGGCTGCTCAAGGAACCGAGTATTGCTACACTCATTCCGCTCTATACGGGGACGCTGTCCAAGGAACGTGCCGACCATCTCGTCACCCTCATGAAACACAGTGAGAGCTTCGGCACAAGCTACCCTGTCCCGAGCGTGCCACAGAATTCTCCCTGGTTTAGCCCGCTTCGGTATTGGCAGGGTCCTGCGTGGGTCAACACGAACTGGCTCATCATCGATGGGCTCCGCAGACATGGCTACACCAAAGAAGCAGCGCTGCTCGCCGAGCGTAGTATCGATATGGTCGAGAAGTCCGGCTGCTACGAGTATTTCAACCCCTTGGACGGGAGCG
>CALMSM010000004.1 GCA_937872425.1 uncultured Candidatus Saccharibacteria bacterium | reverse complement strand
TTATGGATGTGGGCTGGCCTGTTTTTTGTTGTATTAATCTAGAAAGGCCGCCAAGCTGCAATCTACCGTTGCCAACCCCTATACCCGCGACAAACACGATTAACAAAACGCCAAACTTTAGTATTGCCAGCGAACCCTTACCCAATGGTTTGTTGTTGTTCAATTACCCCTCCAAAAGACACTAAATATCCCCACCATTATGGCACACATCCCTGCGTTTCTGGTTACTTTCTAGAAATAGATAAACGTAAGTCGTGACACCTCAGCCGCGGAGACATGCATGCGACTAAATTGACCGTGAATCATATTGTATTGGCTGACTTCTATAGAGTTGTCGCCATTCACTGTCTCAACATATGCGACGTGGCCGAGCGAGCCGAGGCCATCCCATGAATCCCACATAACAGCCGAACCAACTCGTGGTGCTCCATCGGCGTGACCTATACCATAACGACCTGCGTTTGCTGCCCAGTCTGCAGCGTTGCCAAGCGCGTATCTTGGGACAAATCTACCAGTTGAGGCTACTTTCCAGGCAACATAACTGACACATTCCCTGTTATACATGCCCCAGTCATCAAGCATGCTATCTTGGGGAGCATTAGCCCAGACCGATGGATACCCACCGTTACCGGCTTCACCAATGCCATACCCTGCATTGCTGCTTGTATATGCCGCATAAGCAGCCGCCTGCTGTGCACGAAGTGCAGAAATCTGGCTGTTGTTGGCACTAATTTTGGCTGTAAACTCGTTTTTCTGTGCCTCAGTATAATTGAGCAGTTCGGTTTGTTTAGCTTGGTTGGCGGCAAGTTCACTTTGAATCTTGGTCTGGTCTGCAATTAACTTATCAACGAGGGTTTTTTGCTCACGGAGTTGATCCTTCAGGACATTAACCTTATCCAGGGCTGTTTTGACTTTTTGCTGGACGTTATCGCGGTACTGCTGCTTATCCAGAAACTCACTAAGGTCCTTGCTCGACGCCAGCATTTCGAGCGTACTGATATCGCCCTCGACATACATCGCTTTGATGTTCTGACCGAGGATATTTTTCTGCTTATCTAACTCTTTTTGGGCTATATCAATCTGTTTTGCTAAATCATCACGTTTTGTCTGGTTTTCACGAATTTGGGCCTGGAGCGTATTGATCTGGGCCTGGAACTTATTAACCGCATCTTGATAGCTGTTGGCCTGTGCCTGGAGCTGATCGGCAGATGATTGATTTTGAGCATTCTCTGCTTGTTTCTGACGAATTTGGTCGTCGTATTGGTCGGCACGAGCAATCGGCTCCAGCGCAAAGCTCGAAATCATTACCCCAATAAGCAAAGCAAGCGTTAGGTTTCTAGCGCTTTTTGACACAAAATTTGACTGTTGTTTTATGAGTTTTGTCATATTGTTTTTATATTTGCTTGTAGCATAAGCATCATACACCCTCCATGCCTGTTTTGCAAGCCCTCGCGGCTAACTTTTAGAGCATACCGTAGCCCGCTTAAAAGCTCCTTAAGCCAACCGCTACATTCCGAAATCTAGCATTATTTTGTGGATCGAAACGCGAGGTATCGCCGCGTGGCAATCAAAGATGAAACAGCACCAATCAACACCCCTACCCCGAGCTGTGCGAATAAGATTGCCCAGAAATTGCGTGCAAAGTATTGGCTGGCAAACGCAATATCAAGAAACCCAAAGTTTGTCGCTTGAAACGCTGTAGTAGACACACTAAACAGCACATTACAGAGCGCAACGGATATGATGGCAGACACAACACCATATAACACAGTCTCCACAATAAACGGCCCACGGATAAACCCTGTACTTGCTCCGAGCAAACGCATAATCTGTAGCTCATCACGGCGGTTAAATATTGCCATCCGGATTGTGTTAAATATGATGAGCATGGAGACAAATGCGAACACCACAACACCGACAAGCCCTGCTTGGCGCATAAATTTCGTGGCACTGGTTATGTTATCAAGTGCGGTCTTGCGATCACCAGAATACGACGTGCTATCAGACTGGAGCTCCTTGAACTCTGGCTTGTCCAAAAACGCTTGGATTTCGCTGATTTTGTTTGGATCTCGCGGCTTAATCTGAATGGTTGCTGGGAGTGGGTTGTCTGTTTGGGATATTGCCAGCAACAGGTCAAGGTTATTTTCATTCTGTTTTTTATAGGCTGCGAGCGCGTCTTCTTTTGATAGATATTTGACCGATTTCACATTCGGGATACGCTCAAGCTCAGAGACAAAATCATCTTTTTGCTCGGTCGTAATGCTGTCTTTGAGATAAACTGATATATCGATTTTGTCCGTAATCTGCTGGATAGTATTGCTGAATGTGGCGTTTGCAATCAGCGAGAATAGGATGATGCTCAACGTAATAACCATGAC
>CALMSM010000003.1 GCA_937872425.1 uncultured Candidatus Saccharibacteria bacterium | reverse complement strand
CCCGTATCCTTATCGGTAAGAATCGCACTATCACCGCTTACAATTTGACCGCTAGCCCAGGGTGCTGTGATTGCTTCCGCTATCCTATGCACTAAATCGACCTTAATCTCCGGAACATTGCCAGTGAGCAGAAACATCTTATCAAACATAATGCCCAAACCGATAGCAAGCTGACTATAACTAGCTCTGTCCCTTTTCAATTCCATCTGGGCAAAGGTCGAAACTAGTTCAGACACTATCATACTGAGCAAAAGCTCTGTTACTGCGCTTGGGTCACGTTCTATGCGCTTACCGTCTAAAGCAGCCCAAGTGATAAGCGATGTAGATGACACCTTGAATTCAGCAGAGACTTTAGCCAGGCTTCCCCAGGTTTGTGGATACCCTGCCTCGTGCAAAGCCTGGACAGCGGCAGCTTTGAAGCTGTCATCATAGCCGATGGTCGAGACGGCTTTCAGGCGTTGCGAATCGAGTAGTTCCTTACCCATGTGGGGGAGTGTACGCCTGTGGTGTGGTGTGGGTCAAGCCGGTCGATGTGGTGCGGTGATGAGTTTAGCGAGTTTGCCTTGAATTGGAGTAACCCCTACATCACTGGCAATCAAACAGGCGTACAATTGTATATAGTAGAACGAGTGTTCTATTTCTCACAAGGAAAGGCAGAAGATGAAGAAGCTAAGCGACAACCTGGACGAGCGGCACAATGATGCAATGGCAAAGTATCACAGCCGGTACAACAATGCGCTGTATCGGGCTGCAACGGCGTACATGCCCGAACTGCCTGCGCCAGCACCCACGCGCTTGCTCAATCGAGCGTACCGTCTGCAAGATGCAGCAATGGCCGTGTGCGGAGACCCATACAACCGGATTGACCCTGCTGTGAAGTGGACGAAGGAAGAGCAGGCATTCTTGGATTTGTTCGTGTAATTGCACACTCCCGCCCAGGGTGCTAGGTTGGATGCTTAGCACCTTGTGGGGAGCGTACAATTTGGTACGGTCTACACTCACAGGAGAACGAAGATGAACGCAACCGTAGGAATCTTGAAACGGGCATGGGTGCGCAATGCAGACGCACCGATGGGCCAGCCGGCGAAGGGCAGAATCAATTGCCCGTGCGGTGGCTGCCCTGAGTCTGCATACAACGAAAGCCAGCCTGACATAGTGTGTGCGTGCGGTGTGACGTACACATGGGACGGCTGGATAGTGCAGGATGAGGAGGAACCACGATGAACGGCTGGACATACTACGATGTGGAGCCACCAACCAAGTGGCAGGCAGGCACGGTAGGAGAAGCG
>CALMSM010000002.1 GCA_937872425.1 uncultured Candidatus Saccharibacteria bacterium | reverse complement strand
ATAACAATATAAACAAAAGGTAAATAATGGCTACAGGCTATTTTCCATACTTATTGCGTGACATTTCCACATATGCTGGAATGGCTACGCCTCACAGCAAAATTGACGCTCACGGCTTAACGGCTATGACACTCGCCAATGCTGCTGCTAATCCTATCGCACTTCAGGAAACTCTTGGAGACGGTACAAATCGTGAAGTTCGTATTAAATACCGTCAGCGCAATACAAAAGCGCAAACAGATACATCTGCATCATGCGATAACGTACTGACAAATCCACGCCTTGAGGCTACGATTTCAATTAACAATACACGTGCAATCGCTTGGTATCTTTCAGATGCTACACTTGCATTGTATGAAAAGGAATCACATACAAACACAGGTGGACCTGGTAACCTGTCAGGTATATCACGTGAACTTATGGAAATTATGTTTTCGGGTGCTAACGGTATCTTGAAAGCGATGAATGATGACCTTTGGGGGCTCGTTTCATATGGCAAGAATATAGGCGAATCTCCAGCAGTATCTACTGCGGTAACACTTAATCTTCCTCAGGCGGTTGGCACACAGCCGCTTACAAGTGGTATGCCTAAACTGTTGTATGATTTTCAGCGTAATGGTTTTCAAGGTCGCCCGCAGGTTGTTGGTTCTGGTTTATTCCACTCATACATCCTTACTCAGCCTTACAAAGCGCTTGATAGTTACGGAATGAATTCTGCTATTGCTACGGCTGCTCTTGACTTCTGGCCTGACATGGATTTATCAGACAATACATCAAATGCTAATAGTATTGTAATGTTCGAGCCTGGATCAATTCAATTGGTAGAAAAGCTTGAATACACAGGTGCTTTTGGTGGTGTTAAGCCTGGTGCTTCTGAGTTTGGAGTTATTCCAATTCCTGTTAATGTTAACGGTCGTCTTACCTCTGTTAAATTTGATGCTCAATTGAAATACTTCGATTGTCCTACTACCCTTACAGATATGTACACAGGAAACTCCTCTACATATCAAAAAGGATGGTCTTTGATGATTAAGAAAGATTTCGCTCCGTGGCAGACACCTTCAGATGCTTATCGTCACGAAGATCCAAAGCGTTCAGTTAACGGTGCATTGCGTTACACGGTGACTAACTCCTAATCAGAGCTATGGCACTTGACTGTTTAACTACAGCGGTACAATTAAGGGGATGCGGGGCAAACAGCCCTGCACCCCTTCTTTTTGTTAACGCCCTGCCAGGAATATCGCTGAAGTCTATTGAATTCCTTGCCGATGCAGAACAACAGACATATGTAGGTGTATGGAATGACATCGTTACACGGGCAAAGGAAAGATTTAGGCTGTCTGTTCAGTCATCACTAAATGCAAGGTATAAGCTCAAAACTATTTCGAGTACCTACGATTTAGGAAGGGACATTGATACAACATCAACAACAGGAGCTGCACCAGAATACAGGGGTGCTGAATTCGATATGGATAAGGGCATAAGCCCGTACTATAAGAATTCAGCTTTATCAGCTCACTGGGTTCAGTCTATTTCTATTTATTCAGGAAGTACCTATACAACAACATTAAAAGTTATTGACGCTGATCTCGAAACAGAACTTCACTCTCAGTCTGTTGATCTAACAGCAGGATGGAACGTTGTAACAGTAAACCAACATTTTGACGCTCACAGGATAGTAATAGCTTACAATGCCTCTACTGAGGCATCTGTTCAACTTACAATGGACGGAGCACTTGCTTTTGGGCGTACTCGCACAGAGTGGCAGTATGGGGGCTAAGATTTTGAGTGATGCTGGCGTTTCTGTTGACCAAGCGCGTATCGCGCTTAACCTAGCGCCCAAAACAATGGTCATCAACATGGGGAGTAAGGGCCTCAGCGAAACTGCAAAGCTGACACTCAAAATGGCACAAGAAATTGCCAATGATTTTGATCAAGAGTTCACAGGTACGGAGCATATACTCTATAGCATCCTGACGCAGAAAAACGCCCGGGCAACACGCCTTCTTGCTGATATGAATATCGATATCGATACATTGACTGCAGACCTAGAGAGTATTATGAACCAGCAACAAGGTGGTCGTGGGCAAACTGGCGACAAACCAACTAAGCGCCGAACTGGGAGCAAACGCAACAAAACAGCACTGGATTTCTTCGGTACTGACCTTACGAACATGGCCCGTGAAGGCAAGCTTGACCCGGTCATTGGCCGTGAGGCGCAAGTTAGCCGCGTAATGACTATTTTGAACCGTCGTACAAAAAATAACCCAGTGCTTATTGGTGAGCCCGGTGTTGGTAAGACTGCAATCGTTGAGGGTTTAGCACAGCGCATCGTAGCAGAAGATGTGCCGGATAGCCTGCTCGACAAGCGCATTATAATGCTCGATTTGCCGGGCATGATAGCCGGCACCAAATATCGCGGTGAATTTGAAGAAAGACTCAAAAAAGTTATGTCGGAGCTTGAGGCCGACAACAAAACGATTGTATTTATCGATGAACTGCACCTGATTGTAGGCGCTGGTGCAGCTGAAGGCGCAATGGATGCTGGTAATATCTTGAAGCCGGCTTTGGCTCGTGGCAAAATGCAACTCATAGGCGCAACAACCACTAACGAATACACCAAACATATCGAGAAAGATGCGGCACTTGAACGTCGATTACAGCCAGTCATCGTCCCAGAGACCAATGTGCCAGAGACTTTAGCTATTCTCAAAGGCCTCCGCAAGCATTATGAAGAGTTCCATGGCGTTACAGTTAGTGATGAAGTGCTTGAGGACACCGTGAATCTGGCTGCACGCTACATCAACGACCGATTTATGCCAGACAAGGCCATTGACTTGCTCGATGAAACATCGGCACATTTGCGCGTTGGCAAGGGCAAGACATCTCCCGAAGTTCGCAAGCTACAAAAGGAGCTGAAGCTACTTAATGGCCGTATCGAAGACGCCGCTGATCGTCAGGATTATGAGAAGGCTGCAGAGTACAAGACCAAAGCCAGCCAATTGAGCGATGACCTCAAGGCTCTTGAGGCTAAACACAAAACGAGCAAACGACTGACCGTTACTAGCGAAGACGTAGCCGAAGTGGTTGCTCGCATGACTGGCGTGCCAGTAAAGAAAGTAATTCGATCCGAAGCTAAATATTTGCTAGCACTGGAAAAGAATCTAGGTAAACATATCATTGGTCAGAGCGAAGCGGTCGAGGCGGTATCTAAAGCGATTCGCCGCAACCGTGTAGGGATTGGTAGCCACAAACGCCCAATTGGTTCGTTTATATTCCTCGGGCCAACCGGTGTTGGTAAAACAGAACTCGCACGCGTGCTTGCATCAGAATTCTTCGGCTCAGAGGATAGCCTGGTCAAAATTGACATGAGTGAATTTGGTGAACACCACAACGTGTCACGTTTGCTGGGTGCTCCGGCTGGTTACGTGGGGTACGATGATGGCGGCCAACTGACTGATAAAATCCGTCGACAACCGTACAGCCTTGTACTATTTGATGAAATCGAAAAGGCGCATCCAGATGTGTTCAACATGCTTCTGCAGATACTTGAAGACGGCAAAATTACGGACGGCAAAGGTCGAGCCATCGACTTTACGAATACTATCGTGATTATGACCAGCAACATCGGCGCAGAGCGTTTACAAAAAGAAGCTAGCCTCGGGTTCCAGGCTGATAGCCGCACTGACATGGAAGATCTTGATGCACTCCATCAAGTCAACAAAGACAAAGTCCATGACGTACTCAAGAAAATGATGCGGCCAGAGCTACTCAATCGTATCGACAAGACAATTGTGTTCCGCGCACTGACCAAGAAAGATATCATGCACATCCTTGACCTGCAGATAGAGGAGCTCCGCGGTCGATTGGTCAAACACGGCCTTGGCCTGCAACTAACCCAATCTGCGAAAGATTATATGCTCAAGCATGGCTATGATGCGCACAACGGGGTGCGCCCACTGAGGCGACTCATCCAGGAAACGCTGGAAGACCATTTGTCGCTCGCTCTACTGAACGAGACCTATCACAAAGGTGATGTTATCAAGGTGGCAATAAAAAACAACGAACTCTCATACGATAGACAGCGCGAAACCACTCCTGCTAAAGCGCAAAAGTCTAAAACCAAAGCAAAATAGCACGGTAGGCTATACTGTAGAGAATGCAATCAACCCGTCGATTCATCACTGGCTTCTTGATATCATCGTGTCTTGTGCTGGCCGCACTGATTGGGTTTCGGCTCGCCGCTCAGCCCGTCCGCGATTGGTCACGCTTGCGGGGTTTCACGCCGTCTCCTCAAGTTGCAAAACTAGGCACTGATACCACCATGACCGATAAGGCTACGCGGCTGTTTTACATCAACCACCCTGAAGTATTAGGCAGGGAAGCGTTCAATAGTGCCTGCCCCGACAGAGGAGAGCGGACTATTGTGCTGGGTTGTTATCATAGCCCCCAAAACGGGATATTTATCTTTGATGTTAGTGAGCCAGAACTTGCGGGTGTGCAGCAGGTTACGGCTGCGCACGAGATGCTTCACATGGCGTATGATCGGCTAAGCAGTGATGAGCGAGCACGAGTAGACACACTTCTTCTGGACTATTACCACAATCAACTCAAAGACGAGCGCATCCTAAAGGTTATTGAGTCATACAAAACTTCTGAGCCAAATGCACTTACGAACGAAATGCATTCAATATTCGGCACAGAAGTCGCTAATTTGCCCGCCGAGCTAGAAACGTACTACCAGCAATATTTTACGAAGCGTGCTAACGTGGTTGCGTTTGCTGCTCAGTACCAGCAGGCATTTACACGTCGAGAGGATACTATTGCAGCCTATGACGCCCAGCTTGCCACGCTTGAAGCCCAGATTACGGCGAACCAAGCGGCTCTGAGCCAGCAAGCAGAAGCCCTCCGTGTTGATCGACCAAGAGTTGAGGCAAGTAACGACCAGGAGACAATAGATGGCTACAACCAACGCGTCACAGCCTATAACGTACTTATAAACAAAACGAACATATTGGTTGACCAGTACAACCAGATAGTCGAAGCACGCAACAAAATTGCCTCAGAAGAAACCCAGTTGCAAAAATCGTTAGATAGCACCGTTTCACCCGAGTAGCAGCGCACAGTCTGCTACACTAGTGGTATATGGCAAAGAAAGACAGTGTGGTCTATGTGTGTAGTAATTGTGGGGCACAAAGCTCCACATGGGCTGGTAAATGTTTTAACTGCGGCGAGTGGAACACGCTAGTCGAACAGCTAAACAAAGTAAGCATTGCGGGTGCGGCGGGCAAAAGTGGCCAAGGCAAACCAATCAAGACACAGAACGTTTTGGCAGCAGCCTCGGACGATTCACCGCGGCTCTCAAGCGGTGTAGAAGAGGTTGATGTCGTATTAGGCGGTGGTTTTGTGGCAGGCAGCGTCACGCTAATAGCTGGCCAGCCTGGCATTGGCAAAAGTACACTGCTGCTTCAACTTGCCCATGAGTTATCAAAGAACCATAGAGTACTCTATGTCAGTGGCGAGGAATCAGCTCACCAGATTGGACTTCGCGCAGACCGTCTGGGGACGGTGAGTGAGACACTTCAATTGGCGACATCCAACGTCGCTGATGACATTGCCGCCTCTATTGCTACCAATGACTATGATCTGGTCGTTGTCGACTCTATCCAGACGATTGCCTGCAAAGACATTGCATCCGCAGCAGGCAACGTCAGCCAAATTACAAACAGCACCGCGCTTCTGACTGCTGCTGCAAAACAAACGTCGACTGCACTAGTGCTCGTAGGGCATGTCACTAAAGAAGGCATGATTGCGGGCCCGAAAGTATTGGAACACGTCGTGGACGTCGTGCTGCAGCTAGAAGGCGACCGCTATGGCGGTTTCAAAGTACTGCGCGCTGTTAAAAACCGCTATGGTAGCACCAACGAAGCCGGAATCTTTGAGATGCACGATGGTGGCCTGAGGCCTGTCGACAACCCCTCTGCTGCGCTTTTGGCCGAAAGACAAGCAAGTGACGGGTCAATTGTGCTGGCCACGCTGGAGGGCACCAGGCCGCTCTTGGTAGAAGTCCAGGCCCTGGTCAACAAGACAAGTTACGGCTACCCCAAACGCGCCGCAAGTGGCATCGACCTCAACCGCGTGAACCTATTGATTGCCATGCTGGAGCGTCGCACAAAACTCAACCTATCGGACAAGGACATCTATATCAATATCGTAGGTGGTATCCGGTTACAAGAACCGGC
Source organism: uncultured Candidatus Saccharibacteria bacterium (assembly GCA_937872425.1). Lineage (GTDB taxonomy): Bacteria > Patescibacteriota > Saccharimonadia > Saccharimonadales > CALMSM01 > CALMSM01. The sequence continues at coordinate 6,108 of CALMSM010000002.1, read as the reverse complement.
CGCCGATTTAGCCATCTGTATGGCAATCGCCTCTGCTACCAAGGGCATGCAGCTCAAACAGAACGCAGTAGTGTTTGGTGAAGTTGGCCTAAGCGGTGAAGTCCGTCATGTGCCATTTATCGACAAACGCATTGCCGAAGCCAAAAAGCTTGGGTTTGACGCAGTGGTTGGCCCAGTCAGTAAAGATATCAAGAAGCAATCACTCTACCATGGTGTCGCAGATATCCGCTCCGCCCTCAACGCATTCCTCAGCAAAGACTAGGTTTTTCTAGGGTGACGTCACATTGTTCGATTGTTTTGGTGAGCTACCGCTGGTTTCCTTGGCATAGTAGGAGGACCCCCCGACAGCTGCAAAGCTGCAAGAGTTGCCCGAACTACTACAAAGTGCAGTCGTAGGGTTGGAAGTACTGTATATCCCGACGTTACCACTTCCCCCTGACCACGTAAATTTGACGCTTGTTGCGCCAGTTCTTTGGGGCGTACTAAGTGACAGGGAGCTGCTAGAGCTGATATTCGTGGCATCTGTGCCATCATAGAGCACGCTGTCTATGATTTCGGCTTTTAATTCTTTAGAACCCGAGAACGTTGGTGTGTAGCTGAAACTGTACGTTCCGGGGCCGCCCACGGCCTGGGTATTGACGACCTGGCCATCGACAATAAAGTTCAGCGTTCCTTGGAACTTATCTGACGAGAGAGCGTGCGTTCCGTTGTTTACGTTTGCACTGAGTGTACATGTGCTCAGACAGCTGATATTACGTGTCGTAATTGAGACGGTTGGTTTGGCATCTTCACATTTGTGAACATCGTCTTTTTCGCTCGTATTGGCACCGCTGCCTGTGCCAACAAATTTGTCGACTGAGAAGGTCAAGCTGTTGGCGTTTACTCCGTCCTGGACGGCTCTTTGCGGCGTACACTCGGTCGCAATCTTGCTGCTGACTTTGTCAATCTTCTGATTGCTGGCTGGTCCTGGCTGCTTGTACCATGATGGGAATAAATCTGTAGCAGGACTTGGTTCTACTGACCCAACACCCACATGGCTTCGCACAACGAATGCTGGTAAGGTTTGAATGCCTGCAGGCTTAGCTCGTTGCTCCGGTGTTACGTTGGTGTGCATTTCTCGCATCCAACCGTTGACTATTGGCAGAGTCATGTTCTCCATGAAACCGCTCATCTCTTTAGTTCGGTTATGGTAACCAACCCAAACCATGGCTGCATATTTTGTCGAGAACATACCCATGAGACCGTCTTTGGAATCGTTGGTGGTACCAGTCTTGGCTGCAAAGTTCCAACCATTGTATCTATGAATTTTGTTCGGTAAGTAGCTAGCATTTGGATCGCTCATCATATCAGCGACGATGTATGCACTTTCAGCTCGTACAGCCTGGACGCCTTCACTTGGCTTCCATTCGTCGAGCACTCTACCACCCGCATCTGCAACTTTGAGGATATATGTCTGTGGGATATTGCGGCCATTGCGCGAAAGGGTGGCATAGCCGTGAGCGTGCTCGTCTAACCGGAGGTAAGCACCGTCTCCAATGGCAGATGCTGCGTAGCAGTCAGTCTTTTGCGTACTTGCTTCATCAGAGTAACAGTTGTAATTACCTTTGGTTGGGTCTGGCTGGCCATCGGGACCATAGTTTGTCATGAGTTTGTGAGCGGTGTCGATTGTGTCGTTGACACCAACGGTGAGCATTGCCTTGATAGCAGGCACGTTACGTGACCCACCAAGTGAATATCTGAGAGTCAGTGGCCCAGGATAACGGAGGTCGTAGTCAACCAAACAGTTGCCCGTACGGCTGACTCCTGTAGTACAAGGATACCCCGGAACAACACCCTTGGTATCGTAGAGCACAGAACCAGCACCAACGTTATTTGATCTATCGATGAGTGCAGTGTAATCATATGGCTTGAACGATGAGCCAGGTGGAAGCTCAAGGGCGTGAGCGTAGTTGTTTTGGCCGTATTCCGCATTGCTAAAGTCAACACCACCTACCAACGCTACGACTTGCCCCGTCTGGACGTCTTCGGCTACGAATGCAGCCGTGTCGCCACCTTGGCGTTGTACCTGGACAATGCCTTTAGTAACTTGCTCTTCTGCCACTTTCTGGGCCGCGAGGTCGAGTGTCGTTGTGACGTTCAGGCCACCATGTTTGACTACTCCAGCGCCCATTTGTTTCTCAAGTGCAGACTTTGCAGTTAGTACGAAGTAAGGGGCCTGGATGCCATCGTATCGTGGCTTGCGCTCTTTAATCTTGGCAAGCACATCTACCTTTTTGGCTTCGTCGCGCTGCTCTGCTGTGATGAGCCCTTGGTCGGTCATGATATCGAGTATGTATTGCTGGCGCCCTGTGAGTGCCTCCTTGCCACCACTCTGCACGAAATCTTCGTTGTATGGTGAGTAATATCCCGGAGCTTTGGGTATGGCGGCTAGGAATGCCGCCTCATCTAGTGTCAAGTCTTTGGCAGATTTACTGAAGTAATCTTCGGCTGCAGCCTGCACACCGTAATCAACACTTCCATACGGTGCAGCATTGAGATATCCGGTCAAGATTTCTTTCTTGGAATAACTACGCTCGAGCTCGACTGCCAGGATTAATTCTTTGGCTTTGCGGGTGTAGCTGCGGTCTTTGCTCCAGTTTTGTGTGAGCTTGACGAGCTGCTGGGTAATGGTGGATCCACCCTGCTGCCCGCTGCTGCCCTTGGCGTTGTTGACTGCTGCACGCAAAATACCGCGCGTATCGAATCCGCCGTGTTTGAAGAAGTCCTTGTCCTCAACGGCTACGGTAGCGTCTTTCATGACTTGAGCGATTTGATCGTCTTGGACAGGAATGCGCTTGACGGCATCGTAGTCTTCCCAAAGGAGTGTTTGCCCGGTCTTGTCATAGTAGCGAATACTGCCACCGATGTTATTGCCAGAGATATCTTTGAGGTTAGGGAGATCTTTGCGGAAGTAGGCAAATACACCGACCAATAACAAAAAGCCGACCATCAGGCCGACGCCAGTTATCTTTAGTCCCATAATCATACCTTCGCGGCTTGACCAGTATTTCCACAGGCGTTTTGGATGCATACGCCAGACAATGCGCTGCAGGCGACCCTTAGGCATACCAATCAAACGCTCGGCGCGCTTTTGCGCACGGCTAGCTTTTTGCGCCTTGATGCGCTCACCGATAGAACGGTTAATCTTGATTGTCTGGCCGCTGTGAGTGACGTATTCGCTCTTACTTTTGCGACCGGTGTTGCTTGCGTGTTTCTTGCTAGGTTTACGTATCATAAATCAGTAACTGCTCCCATATATATTCTACGTAAGCAGTATACAGTAGTTTGATGTCCAAAAACACAAATATTTTCACAATACGGAGCATAAATAGTATCCTACTCATATGACAACGCTATCAGAAGAACTCCAGTGGAGGGGTTTCGTAAACCAGACTACGTTCAAGGACATCACGGATCTCGATAAAGAGAAACGTACTTTCTATTGGGGTGTGGACCCAAGCGCAGCCTCTATGACCATCGGTAACCTAGCGGCCGCGATGATGGCACGTGTGTTTATCCAGCATGGGTATACGCCGTTACTACTGGTCGGCGGGGCGACAGGAATGATTGGTGACCCAGACGGCAAGGCACAAGAGCGCGATCTCAAATCGCTTGACGAGATTACACACAACAAAAATAGCATCGCAGCCCAGTATAAGCAGATATTTGACGGGCTAGAATTCAAAGTTGTTGACAACTATGATTGGTTTAAAGGCATGGGATACCTTGATTTTTTGCGCGATATCGGCAAACACGTCCCAATGCGCCAGATGCTAGCACGCGATTTTGTGCAATCACGACTCGGCGAAGAGGGTGCTGGCATCAGCTACGCCGAATTTAGCTACTCACTCATTCAGGGTTACGATTTCTTATATCAGTTCGAAAATTATGGTGCAACGTTACAGCTCAGCGGCGCTGACCAGTGGGGCAACTGCATCACAGGGATTGACCTTATCCGTCGCAAAACGGGCAAAGAAGCCCACGTTTGGACTTGTCCGCTCATTGTAAACAAGGCAACAGGAGTAAAGTTTGGCAAGTCAGAGGATGGCGCAGTCTGGCTAGACGCTACTCTCACAAGCGTGTTTAAATTTTACCAATTCTGGCTTAACGTTGACGACGAAGGGGTCATTAGCTACATGAAGGTGTACACCACACTGGGCAAGGCAGAGATAGACAAAGTAGCTGCAGAGTTTGAGCAAGACAAATCGAGCCGCATCGCCCAGAAGCGTCTTGCTTACGAAGTTACCAAACTTGTCCACGGAGGAGACAAGGCCGATGCCGCGGTTCATGCTAGCGAAGTCCTATTTGGCCAAAGACAGTTTAGTGAACTTTCAAATAAGGAAATCGACGTGCTGCGTGGCGAGCTTATGTCCGTACAAGCAGGTGATGATATCTATCAAGTACTTGTCGACACCAAACTAGCGAGCTCTAAGTCAGAAGCACGCACATTTGTGGCTAGCGGTGCCGTGAGCGTAAACGGCCAAAAGATAACACCGGATTCAACAGATGTTTTCAAAGCAGATGTCAGCCTCGTCAAGCGCGGCAAGAACTCTTTCGCGCTAGTTGGCTAGGCTGACTGTTCTGTTGTCTGTTCGGGGTTCGCGCCTTCGATGACCTCATCCAACACATCCAGAGGTATCTGTTGGCTGTAGCGCTCAAGAAGTAGGTCGAGCTCATCGACCTTGTCAAATACAACAGCTAACCTATTGAGGTGAGCAAATACGTCGAACTCAGCGAGCGTGCGGTCATTAATCTTGCTGCCGAGTTTGCTATAGCCTGTCTCGACGAGCATGCCCTTTGACCGTACACGTTTTTCAAGGTCTCTGTATTTTGGTTGGAGCGTGAGTGTGCCGCTGCGTGCCATCTCTGTGCGCATGGAATCAGCATCTGGGCGTACAGCAAGGTTGCCGGTCTCTGGATTGAATAACCGGCGCAGCTCTTCAGGAGAAAAGTCAGTGTACATAGATTCGCTGGCTACTCTTTCTGCAAGCACAAGTTCATTTTTCCAAACTGCGACCTGACGGATTGGCTTCTGGGCTTCAGCTACCGAGAAAAGGAGTAGGTGCGTGACCGGGCCACGACCATAATCGTATCTGTCTGTCGGATCATCGTAGCGTCCAATTATATAGTAAGGTTCGGTCGAACCATGTTTTCCGTATAACTCATACGGCTCAGACAGCCACAGCAAGTTCGCGTTGAGCTGTCGCGCTGTATAGGTGTCTGCAACTTCAAGTCTGTCTGGTCTGCGATCAGTGTAGTGTTGTCTTGGAAGAAGATTCATAAAACCCGAAACAAGCTCGTAATTGTTTATTTTTTGCTGCTCGACGGCACGCATATCAGCGATGGTAATCTCATTCGCTACCAGTCTGCCTACAAGTTGAGCGCGAAGCGCTTCGTACTCAGGAGAGACTGCTTCTGAAAAAACAGCAAGACCCCGCCTGGCCATGTCAACATCACTAGGTTCCATATAAGTAAATTATAGCATAGATTTATAAATAAAGCAATATTTAGCCCACGGTCATTGCGACATCGTGGTATACTCGGGGTTATGTCAAAAAACACATCAACCAAATCACGTTCAACCAAATCAACTAAAAAACCAGCCGCCAAGGCAGCAACAAAGCCGACGCAAAGCAAAAAAGTTGCCGACCAGTACGACAACGGTGACTATAACTATCTGCGCTACTGGGACCACCGTGCTTATGAACACGCAAGTGAAGAGATGGCCATCAAACGTCTGCTCAAAGGCAAGCATTTCAAGACTGCTGCCGACATAGGTGGTGGGTATGGCCGTCTTTGTGTGTTTCTGGAAGATTATGCAGACAAGGTCACGCTTGCTGAGCCATCCAAGCAACAGCTCAAAATAGCCAAAGACTTCCTCAAGGGTCATCCGGAGATTGATCAAGTACTTACGCAAGCCGACGACCTACAACTCAAGACTGGGTCACAAGACCTGATTACGGTTATTCGTGTCATGCACCACCTGCCAGACCCCTCCGCTGAGTTCAAAGAGATTCGCCGTGTACTGAGTGATGACGGCATACTGATTTTAGAGATTGCCAATAACGC
>CALMSM010000001.1 GCA_937872425.1 uncultured Candidatus Saccharibacteria bacterium | reverse complement strand
CGGTTTTCGGCTGGTGCTTTTCCTACGAGTACAACGCCAAGAACAGGTACGGCGGCTATGTCGGCCTGCAGCATCACGAGATCATGGTGCGCGACGGCAAAGACTTCAAGGCATGGGATTCACTCTCCTTAACTGCTAACCACCGGGTAGGCATCTCCACGCCAGAAGGCAGCAAGAACAAGTTCGCCCACTTAGCCAAAAACGAAGACAACGAGAACGCCACTGTCATCAATATGAACTGGTGGAAAGACCCCAGAAAGATGGTCGATTACTCGTGGCGGGACGGCAAACTGACATCCCCTTGGCTGCGAGAGTGCGAACGCACTATGTCTAAGACCACGCTAGCTAGCCAAGTGCTAATCAGTTTCGACACCTCGGTAGAGGGCGGCATCTACTCATCGCAGTACAGCGACAAGCACCAAGCCAAGAACCTACAGCCGGTCTACGGGCAGCCAGTCTTGATTGGCATGGACCCTGGCGCTCACTTCTTCCGCCTTTGGACGCAGATACTGCCATGCGGCTGCTACCTCTGTCTCCGTGAGGACTACGACCAAATCGCAGACATTGACGTAGTTGGCGAGAAAATTATCAAGACAAACAACCTCCACTTCCCCGGCTTCGCTATCGAGTACAAAGGCGACCCCGCAGGCAGCCACATAACCGGCTCGCTCGGTAAAGGTAAGTCTGAGTATATGTACCTTTTAGCCCAGTGGCAGATAGATGTCGAGTACGGCTTCATGTACAACATCCCCAAGAACGAGTGGCAGACGCGAGGTTTCCAAGCGTGTCGCTCGCGCATGACTAAGTGGTGTACCGAGCACCAACGCCCAATGCTCCAAGTGGACATCGAGAACTGCCCAATCCTCCACCGCGCCCTAAGCGGCGAATACTCCTATAAGGTCGGTCACGACGGCAAGCCAACCGATGCGGTGGACGAGTTCCACCCTATCGAAGACGCTGCCGACGCTTTCAAATATCCACCGCTCAGCATGGGAATGTACATTCCCGAAGCTACGAACGCACGGCCTAAAGTGCCGCGCTCTCGTGGCGGCGAGTGGCTCCCGCCATCGCAAATGAGGTAATGACATGACCCGCTACATATATATGCCGCCAGACCTACCGGAATTGACCGACGAGTTCTGGGACGGCCTAGCCAAAAAGATAGCTGACGAGATTCTCCCCGAGTGGATGAACGCTCGCCAAGGCGTCGAGAAGAAATGGGAAGAGTGTGACAGAGCGTACCTCTGCGAACGCAAACTGCCATTCCTGGAAGGCTTCGACTATATCGACAAGTCTGACTTCGGCTCTGCCCACGTTCACAACGGCGTGAACAAGTTCTGCATTCAGCTCGGCCTCGGCATCATGGACGCCAAGGACCAGTGGCTGTCGGTTGTTGGCAACCAGAAAGAAGACCCTGCCGTGCTGAAAGCCGTGAAAGCCGAACAGGCTTGGATGCACCGCATGTCTGAGACTCGGCGTTACTTCACTGACGGCCTGAAACAGATGGTAGTCCGCGGCATTAACCACTGGTACATGCAGTGGAAGACCGAAGAGGTCTACCGCAAAATATCAAACAAGTCGGGCCGTAGAGCTCTGAAACGCATCATGAAAGCCTCCGGCCAGAGCACGGCCCAAGTGAACCAGATTGAGAACATCCGAGAGAAGGTAGTCAAGTTCAACGGCCCAGTGGCCCAGTGCTTAGACGCTTTCGACGTTTTCATGGACCCAGAATCAAACATCATGCGAGAGCGCAAGACCTCCATGATCATTCGCACCTACATGCAGCCCCACGAAATAGAGAACGCTGTGCATGACGACAGCGACGACCCTCTCTATGAGAACCTCGACGGTTTGGAAGCTCAACGCGCTGGCGATGTTTATATGCAGCCCAAAGACGCATATAGAAGAATGCGCTCCGAGCGCATCATGGGTATCAACGCCAATGCAGCTAGCTCAGTATCTCGCGACGTAGTTCCCGTGTATATCCTCTATGCCCCACACCTAGAGTACGAAGGGCTAGACTTCTACGATACTTACTTCTACGTGGCAAGGAACGCCGACAACAAGCCGCGCCTTATCCGCATAGAAGAGAACCTCGACGCTTCCGGCAACCACCTGATAATCACTGAGACTTTCCTGAACTGGTTCACCCACCAGGCGTACGGTATTGGCTCAGTGCAGACCACCTTGGCTGCTCACCACGCTAACAACTTCCTTGAAGCTATCCACCTGAACGCCATGGCAGCAGCTCAGTTCCCTGCTGTCTTAGTGGCAAGCGGGATGCTCAAGGGCGAAGAGCTTAGGCTCTCACCTGCCGCAATAAACGAAATAAGCGCAGCGGCCATGGGCATGAACCCCGTTCAGCCAGTGCTCCAGAACCAAGCCGGGGTGCAGATTGGCTTCCAGGATATGGAGTACATGAAGCAGAAAATCGGCTCTATCTTTGAGGTGTCCGGCGTATCGACCCAAGGCCAAGGGCTGACACCTGGCAGCCGCGAGACTGCTACCTCGGTCAACTTCCGTGCTTCCTCTCAAGGGATGGCTATTGACGAGCACAAAGAGAAGTTCGGTAACTGCCTCCAGAAAATCGCTCAATGGTGTTACGACAAGAAACAGGAAGTCGCTAAGCCGGACGGTCAGAACGAAGAAGGCCAAGACGTTATCCAATACAAGATGCGCGAAGGCCGAGACATCATCCCTGGTGAGATTCTATTCGACGATTGGAAACGCCCCCGCACAGTAGAAATCACTGGCTACCACGGCGTGATAAATCAGCAGCAGTCTATCTCCAACCGGCTCGACGCTATGAAAGCCTTTGGCCAGATGGGGCAGCACCTGCCGAACGCACCGACTATGGCGCAAGACTTGGTTAAGGGCTTGTTCCAAGACCTAGAAATCGACGTGTCGCCAGAAGCTTGGATGGACCCAATGGAAATAGCCGCGGCTAATCCACAAGTTCAGATGGCCGCTTTGCAACAAGCTCTCCAAGACCCAAATATCGCAATGCAACTCATGGCCCAGTTAGGAGGACCAGAAGATGGACAACCAGGACAACAAGGCCCCGGAGCCCCCAATGGAGGGCCGGGCGGACCTCCAGGCCCTCAGCAAGGAGGTCCGCCAGTCCCTGGCGCTCCGTGACCTTGCGCGGCTCCCTGCCTACCAGTACCTTAAAGATGTGGCCGAGGTAGTTCTCATCGCCATGGAGGGTCAAAGACTCCCCACCAACGAAGATGAACGAAAGCGGTTTCAGGATGCAGGTGTGACACGGCGGGCCATAAGAATCATATTTGAGCAGGCTGAGCATTTAGCTCTCAAGGATGTCTCCGAGATAGAAAAACTACTTTGGAAGACTGCCAATTCGGAAACCCCCGCTATCACCTACGAGGTCGAAAAACTATAAATGGCTATTAACCCAGACAACGATTACGACGACGAAGACGAAGACTTGGACGAGAAGCCGAGCCGCCAAGCATCTGCCCCTGTGGTAGACGCTGAGCAGTTCGCTGCTTCACTCATCCGTCAGATGAACCAGACCCAGAACCGCCAAGCCGACGACGACGACCGCGATGAAGTCCTCGAGACTATCAACCTTCTTAAGAGCGAAGGCTACAGCGACGACTACATCAGGGCTCAAATCCTGAGCTTGAACGCCATGGAACGCAAGATGGAGCGCAAGTACTCCAAGGCGCAGAACCAACGCGACGGCCAGAACGCCCAAGACCGTATCATCAGTAACGCCAGAAACACCATCAACCATTCTCTACGGCAAGCCTACAAAGACATCCCAGACTTGAAGGATGTTGACGCGAGTATCCGTAAAGAAATCGACGACCGCCTAGCCGATAACTCCAAGTTCTCCCGTGCGCTAGAGAGAAACATCTTGAATGAAGATGTTCTTGAAGAAGTCATCGAAGCTGCTACCGCCAAGTTCATCAAGAAGTTCGGCCTAGCAGGCGAGACAGGCTCACGCAGGGAGCGTAAAGACGTGGAAATAGGTAAAGGCGCAAGCAGCTCTAGCCGCAGCGATGCTGGCAAGAAACAAGATAAGCCGTTCAGCGGCAAGATTGATGTTGATGCTTTAGAAGAGCACCAACGCAAGGCATACTTTGCCGCAACGCTCAGCAACGAGCGATGGGGCGGTATGGACAAAGCCGAAGCGAAAAGGGACGCCTACGAGTACGCCTTGAAGGTGCCTAAGTACGTGGCCAAAAAATCTGTCCGTGACGCATAGAACTCGACTAACACAAGGAGAAGCACATGGCTAATGGCTTCCAGTACGTAAACAACGACAACGACACTATGGTGGCCAAGCGGCACATTCAAGCAAAAGCCTCGACTCAATTTGTCGCTGGCGGCCTGCTCGAAATCGCCCTTGGTGTGCTACTCCCTTTGAACGCTGCTACCGATAAAGCATTCGGCGTTTTCGATTCATTGTCAGTACCCGCCGCAGTTCCTAGACCTACCACTAAGCGTTTGTCTACTACCGCAGGCGAAGTAGTTGGCATGATTCCTTGCTTGGATAATGACGCTATTTTCCAAACTGACATGAGCGGCACTGACGCTCCTATCATGCAGAACCTGGCTGTTATCTCTGGCACTACAACCACTGTGGTTATAGCTGACACTACCTCTGGTACCACCAGCGACTTCAACGGTGGCTGCATTCTCGTTAACGGCGAGCAGAGAAACATCGTTACTTCCGTTCTTGCCGCAGGCAACTTCACCATCACTGTTGATAGAGCCTTCACCACTGCACCAGCAGCGGGCGACAAGTACACTGCCTGCTACTTCAATGCTGGCATGAAAAACGTGAAGCTAGCCGCGACCAACCCAGACCAAGGCGTAAGCCGCGCTCTGGCTGATTTATCTGGTGGATACGTTGAGATTTACAAAGTAATTCTCAGCCACACAGATGCCAAAGTTCAAGTAAAGTTCCGCTCCGCTTAAGCGGCGCTTTTTAGGATAGGAGAAACCCGCCAATGGCAACGTCACCAATAAACAATAGAGATGAATGGATCGAGGTAATGGAGCCTCGACTCAAGAAGCTCTTCACCTACGGTCTTGATTCCAATGAAGACTGGAAGAAGTTCTGGCAAGAAAAGCAGTCTGACAGCAGACGCGAAGAAGTAGCCGAGTTCGTCAAGCCAGACGTGACTGTAGAAACGCCAGAAGGCGCCAACTATGTCACTCTGAACACCTCCATCGTTCGCACTTCCGCTGTAGTCCACGTAGACTACACCGGCTCAATCATCATCACTCACCAGATGAAGAGAGACAAGAAGTACGACGAAATGGAAGCCCAAAACTGGGGCCTTGGTGAAGCTGTCGCAAGAAAGCCTCACGAAATGGCTGTGGCTCTCATGTACAACGGTTTCACTACCTCTAAGTCAGCAGACGATGTGGCTTGGTTCTCAAACAGCCACCCACTGAAGAATGCACCGACTCTCTATGGCGACAACTTGATCACTACTGCTCTCGGACCACAGGGTATCAACGATGCTCTCGTGAACCTACAGAGCACCTTGAACGAGAACGGCAAGCCTATTCCAATGGGCTCCAAGAAAGTCAAATTGTTCGTTCCTCCTGCTCTAGCTCAGCTAGGTAGACAGTTGACAATGAAAGGCGATTACTTGCCTAACTCTGCCAACTTCAACCGTAACACCTTCGACCTGGAATGTATTCCGCTTCCCTTCTTGAACCTATGTACTGCTTCTCACCAACAGACTCAGTATTACGTGCAAGACTCCCAGTACTGCGAGAACTACTTCTACGAGAGAGAAGGCCCTACCTATGACATGGTGACTGATCCTTTAAACGACAACACCATCATCAAAGTTAGACACGCTTTCTCCTTCCACGTAGCAGGTTGGAGAGGTACAGTAGGTTCAACAGGCTTAGGTTAATCACTTGGCCTCGGCCAGATTGGAGAACTACAAATGCACAAGGCATTTATTCGCACTCTAATGGCAACCCTCGCAGTCGCAATGGCTGCGGGGCCTGCCATGGCCCAATCCGTTTATACGACAAACTTTGACAAAGGCTTGAAAGTATCGAACGGCCTGACCGTATCAGGAGTTATCACTCAAACCGGCAACCCAACTATCACAGGCAACCCGACCGTAACTGGAAACCCTGCTATCACTGGTAACGTGGCTGTAACTGGCAACGCTACTGTGTCTGGCACTCTCGGCGTGACCGGCGCTGCTTCGCTAACCGTGCCCTTGACTGCCGCCAACATCAACGGCGCCAACAAGGTCAAGATTGTAAGAATCCCTTTGTCCCCGAACACTGGTGCTTGCGCCGACGCGACTGTATATCGTGGCATGGTCTTCCCTGGCCGTGCTTGCACAGTCAAGAAGGTAACACTGGGCTGTCAGACCCCGCCGTCTGTCGGCACTGACGTTATCAAAGTGCTTAAGGCGTCTAGCTCTGGCAATACCTTGCTTAGCGCTGCAACTTTTGATGCTAACACCTTGGTTGCCAATACAGCATCTAGCCCGTCTTTGACAGCGACTGGCGCTGACTTGGCGCTGACTGCTACTCAAGGTATCTACGCTGAGTATTCGGCAGGTACTCAAACTGTTGATGGCATTGGTCTAGAAGCAGAAATCGAAATCGAACTAACGGACTACTAATGGCTGTAGCTCACTCTACTTTTCAAGAGATTGTTAACACCATTCTTCAGCAGAGTGGGCTGCCGTCTATTACGTCTGCTGCAACGTTCAATGCTCGCACTGGACTGCTCCGACCTCAGCTCCAGGCGATCTTGTACACGGACGATGCTGACGCAAAGCTTATGGTTCGCCTGACCGACCTATTTGCGATGCGTCAGTTCTCCGCGTCTACCACGCCCTCTAGCCCCGTAGTATCGCTAGATGACATCTGCGACATAGAAGGCGTTCAGTACCACACGGTTCGCTGTAACGGCCAGCCCATGCGCTTCTTGTCTTATAACGAGTATCGCAGCATGTATGCCACCGATGCCGACGTGCCAGAGGGTGCGCCGATGTACTGGTCTTACAAAAATACCCCCAGCGCCGACGCGCAACGGGCCAACCAAATCATTATGATACCGACGCCAGACGCGGCCTACGTGGTCGAATATGGCGCGAAAATCCTCCACAAGCCACTTGCCTTGGCTACCGATGTTATCCTCTGGCCAAAGCCCTACGAGCATGTTCTCGTAGCGTTCGGCAGAGCGGCGTTGGCTGAAGCTCGCAAGACCGGCGATATGTCTGGCACGGCCCAAGCGGCTCTAGACAACGTTCGACAATGGGCTATCGGCCCGCAAGACAAGCCTCTTAAGGCCAACTTCGGCGGCCTGAGCATCGGCCTAGACAATAGATGGACTAACGGCTCATCCGGCTATGATTGGAGTAACCACATCTAATGGCGGAAGAGTCAGGAAATCTGAGCGGCTCAACTGGTGTATTCAGTAACTGCGCTGATGAACTCCGGCCACAGACCGCTCTAAAAGTTGGCAACAACGTTTCCATGACTCGCATGGGCGTTATCTCTCCGCGCTACGCCGGATGCACTAGGCAGCGCGAAACTGTCTTCAACGGCGGCGATGAATACTACGGCTATGGCACTTACTCTGACAAGACCGGCAACGAGTACCTCCTTCAGCAGGTGGGCGACGAGCTACAGCACTACAACGTCAGCACCCAAACCGAAGCTGTCATTAAAAGCGGATTAGTCTTAACGGTAGCCAGTGGCCGCAAAGCATTGGCATGTTTGAAAATGTTCGTGCCATACAGTGCTAACGACCCTTTCATGGTCTACACCAACGGCATCGACATCCCACAGAAGATAACAGAAGCAGCCGGAGTCTTCACCCCGGCCAACCTTCAACTCAATGGTGTTAACTTCGGTAGCGCTGCACTCGGCGCCAACCTGGCAGCCAAGACCCCGACCACGCCCCGCTACTGCGAGCCTTTCTTGGACCGTATGGTCTTTTGTGGCTTCGCAGGCCAGTCAGCCTATGACGTACTCTTCACTAATGCAGGCAGCACTGAAGCTTGCACCCAAGCAGCCCCTGCTGTCGCCACTGATGGCGGCCTAGTTCAACTAGACCCGCAGCTAGGCGCGGTCACTGGCTGCAAAGCTTTCAGAATCTCCAACGACCAGAACGACCAGATTCTGCTAATTGGCCAAGAGCGCGGCGTATCTTACGCCACCGGCACTAACGCCACCAACTTCAAATGCTACACGCTGACTGCTGAGTTCGGCATACCTTCTAATAACGCTTGGATACAGCTAAACAGCGACCTTTGGTTCCTGTCTACTGACGGCTGGAGAAGCTTCGGTAACACCATAGCCAACTCGACCTTGCAGCCAAGCTCGATGACCTACCCAATCCAAGACCTAATCTCACGCATCAACCCTGCCCAAGCCTACCAAGCTCATGCCGTACACCACAAGAAGTACATGGAGATTCAGGTCTGGGTGCCGATTGACGGCGACACTGAATGCAAGAACGCCTTCGTGTTCAACTACAACACTGGCGGCGACCCTGCCCACCCACAGCCAATCATCTTCACGAAAGACGGCTTCTCTCTGGCCTGCTCGATTTACTTCGGTAAAGAGATGTATGGCGGCACCTACGACGGCCTGATACAGCAGTTCTACACCGGCAACACTTACGACGGCGATGCCATGACTTGGCAGATAACCCCGGCTCTCATAAGAGGCGGCGACCCTGAATGCAGCTACACAGTAGAGAAGCTGACCGTCTGCGCTGATGGCCCGGCCCAGAAATTTGTCGTCAATCAGAGCTACTACGCTCGCACTATAGAAGATGGCTTCATCGGCTCCAATCGCTTCGACTCCAACCCTATTGACTACGAGTACAATACTGGTGCGGTGGAGGGCTCTGTGCTCGGCACATGGGTGTTGGGTAGCTCCGGTCTGCCTGCCGAGATACCAAGACGCTTTGACTTCATGGCTGACGGGGAGGGCTACGCTTTTGAAGTGAGCTTGTCAGGTAACACCACAGACCATATCCTAGATTGGACCGGCATCTATTACAGACTTGAGAGCGGGAGCCGCGAAACATGATGAAATTTAAAAAGCTACTGCTAACCCTCGCACTGCTCGCTTTCGCTATGCCTGCCATGGCTAATATTGTGGCGAACGTGGCCGTGCCGACCACTCGGACTACTGGCACGACTATCACTGCCGCCATCTGGAATAACGATGTCAACGGCATCTACACCTACCTGAATAACACCGTCATCCCGGCGCTAAACAAGCTCACCACCAAAGGCGACTTGTACGTGACCGACGGAGTTTCGCTCAACCGGCTCGCAGCAGGAGCGGACGGCCAAGCTTTGAGCGCGGCGTCTGCCCAGACCAACGGTCTTCAGTGGGTGAACTTCGCCAACGCTGTCGCTCTCACCACGAAGGGCGACATACTAGGCTACGCTGCCGCTGCCGCCAGAATCCCAGTAGGTGCTGACGGAGCCGTCCTCACAGCCGACAGTACGAATGCTAATGGTGTCTCCTATCAATCGCCTGCCTCCGCTGCTCCAAAGGGCAGCATCGTGGCGTGGTCACCCTCTGGCGCAGGCACTACAACTATCCCTACCGGGTGGCTGTTATGCGATGGTACTAGCTCTACTCCAAACCTCATTGGCCGGTTCATTGTCGGCACCAGACCCGCTGCCAGTTCAGCCACTGCCTCTGTCGGTGGTTATGGCGCCCAAACCGTAGACGCCAATGGAGCGGGAGCGGCTACTCACGTTCACGCTATGAGCGGCTCGGTCAACACCGGGGTGCCTAGCGCTACCGTAGGCGGCACTCAAGTCTTCCCTGCCGGTCTTTATACTGTGGCCGCAGCTACTCACTACCACACCATAACCTACTCTGGTAACTCCACCTCTGCCACGACCGAGCCCGCTGATTATGCCCTTGTGTACATAATGAAAAATTGAAAAGACTTGCCATTATCCTAGCTCTAATAGCCTTACCTTGCGTAGCAGCCCCTGTGCCGAACGCATCTACTCCCGCTCGGCTAGCCCCCGGCCACGTTATCACTGCCGCCGAGTGGACTGCGGCGCTAACCGATGTCGCTACCTTTATCAATAACAACGTCGTCAGTGTGTTCAACCTGATGACCACGAAAGGCGACCTGCTGTTCTCTGGCGGCCCGGACACCATAGGTAAGCTCGCAGTCGGCACAAACACCCATATCATCTACGCCGACTCGACCCAGGCTCTGGGCGTCAAGTACGCCGCGGCGACCTCCCAAATGGTCATGACTACCAAGGGCGACATGCAGGCCCGGAACAGTACCGGGATGGTCAGAATCCCCGTAGGGACCAACGGCCAAGCCCTGACTTGCGACAGCACAGCCGACAGCGGCTTCTCTTGGCAGACTTTCAACAGCGATTGGCCAAAGGGCGCTATCTTAGCTTGGAGCCCGACCGGAGCCACGACAACAACCATACCGACCGGGTGGACCGTCTGTGACGGCACCGCAGGCACCCCAAACTTAATTGGCCGCTTTGTTATCGGCACTAGACCATCTAGCTCTGGCGCGTCACCTTCTAGCGGTGGCTATGGCGCTCAGGCTGTCGATAGCAACGGCACTGGCGTTTCGGCCCACGGGCAAGCTTTCTCTCTATCTGGCGGCGTGACTAGTACACAGCCTAACAACCTGTTCCCTGATGGCAACCAATACGGCGACCCTGGCACCGGCTCCGACCTCATGGGCAGCAACGCCCACACCCACACTGTCGCGGCAAGCTCCGCTACGCTAGACTCAGCTACAGTAGAGCCCGCTGACTACGCACTAATCTATCTCATGAAGCTCTAAGGAGGCGCAATGCCAAACGGAATACAATACTCAGCCACAAACATCATGCCAATGCTCAGTCGGTCACTACCGGCTATCTTGGCAGGTACTAAGGCTTTCGTTAACACTGCGCCGACGACAGAAGAGCAGGCTATGGGCCAAGTCGGTATGGACGGCATCATCGGTATCGGGGTGAACGGCACTGCCGCATCTGCTGACGCTACTCTGACCCTGTGGATCTGGAACGTAGCGCTTGGCATGTGGATGTACGGTGGCTGCAACTCGACCGATTACGCTAAGGTCTGGGTCAACAAAGGCAGTGGCTCTTTCCTCGCCCCTGTCGGCTCCCGCTTCTATATCCAATCTTCTATCGCTGTCGATGAAGTCGTCACTAACTGCAAACCTGCCACTGGCTCCAACTACTCCGCTTAGGTCACCATGAAAAACATACTCTGCTTATTCTTAGCCTTCTGGGTCACGATGGGCCCGGTGCTCGCTCAGTCGGGGGTGTCGCCAAACAGCGGTATCACAGTTGGCGCCCCAAAGAACCCAACGACCGACGCGCCAACAGACGCTGCTTATGGCGTGGTGGTGCCAAACTCATCACTGCCAAATGCTCGCACCCTCACAGGAAGCACGAATATAGGTGTCACCGATGGTGGTGCTGGCGGCGCCGTTACCTTTGCAGTGACCGGCCAAATACCAATTGCCAATGGTGGCACGGCTGCGTCGACTCAGCAGGGCGCAGCTAACGCAGTTCTGAACTTCCCCGGCTTAACCTCCCAAGACCTCTTCTACTACAACGGCACCAACACCGCTCGCTTCCCTAAAGGCAGCAACAATACTTACCTGTCTACCAACGGCTCTGGCAATATCGAGTGGGCCGGTTCCCCTAGTGGTATCGCTTCCACAGCTCCGGTGCTTATGTTCGGCACCGATGGCAGTGCGTCAGCCTCTCGTGCTGTGACTGCTGGTACTGGCATTAGCATCACTGACGGTGGCCCTATGGGTAACGCCACGTTTGCTATCGACTCGACAGTAGCCACGCTTACCGGTACTCAGGTTCTAACCAATAAGACACTGACCGCGCCAACTATGGGATGGAACAGCGGCTCTGGTTTCAACTTAGCCGGTTCAACTTTCAACTCCGCTCTCAAGTGGGCTGACTGGGCTGCGGCTCGCAACCTGACCATACCAGACCCAGGAGCCGACGCGTCTTTTGTGATGACCGAAGGTGCTCAAACCCTCAATGGGGTGAAGACCTTCGGTTCGACGCCCGTATTATCCACTGGTGCATTCACGGTCGGTGGAAATACAGTTACTGTGCCCTCAGCTACTGACACTCTAGTTAACCTAACTGGCACTCAGTCTCTCAGCAACAAAACAATCTCTGCCCCTGTGTTCACGACCGGCTATGACCTCAAGACCGGCTCGTTCGCTCTACAGCACACATGGGACGCTCCTGCCGCCAACCGGGCCTACGTTATCAAAGACGTGGGCGGTGCGGCTCACTACGTGATGAAGGACACCACC